>NZ_JBEZKS010000001.1:406733-626293 GCF_040651775.1 Streptomyces sp. NPDC048383 | reverse complement strand
CTCGACCACCAGTGGGCAGGACTGGCCGACATCCAACGCTGGGCCGGCCACAGCGACCTCTTCGACACCGCCATGGTCTTCCAGAACTACCCCGTCGACGAGGGCGACCTCCGGCCCGATCCGGACGCGGGACGGCTGCGGGTGACCTCCGCCGAGATCAAGGGCGGCACGCACTTCGCGGTGAACGTCGTGGCGACGATGCGCGGAACCGAACTGTCCTTCCGCGTCGACCACCGCCCCGACCTCTTCGACGCCACCTACGCCCACGGCCTGGGCGAACGGGTCCTGCGCGTCCTGGAAACCCTGACCACGCACGGCGACCAGCCGGTGGGCCGACTCGACACCCTCGACGCTGCGGACCGCGAACGGGTCCTGGTGGAATGGAACGGCGACGACACCGACCACGCGGACACTCCCCTGCACGACCTCTTCGCAGCCCAGGCCGCACGGACACCGGACGCGATCGCGGTCACGGACGAGAACGGCAACAGCCTTACGTACGGGGAGCTGGACGGTCGGACCAACCAGGTCGCCCGTCACCTGATCGCCCGGAACGTGCGGCCCGAGCAGTTCGTGGCACTGGTCCTGCCGAAGACGGCCGACGCGATCGTCAGCATGCTCGGCGTGCTGAAAGCCGGTGCCGCGTACCTGCCCGTCGACCCCGACTACCCGACCGACCGCATCACCCACATCCTCACCGACGCCGAACCGGCACTGACCCTCACGGAACCCGTCGCAGCCGAGGTACTTGCCACGTATGCGGACGACCCGCTCACGGATGAGGAGCGCCGGTCCCCGTGGTCCACCCGCCACGCGGCCTACATGATCTACACCTCGGGCTCCACCGGCCGCCCCAAGGGCGTGATCATCGAACACCACGCCCTGGCCACCTACCTCCACCGAGCCCGCACCGCCTACCCGGCCACCAGCGGCGCCACCCTGCTGCACTCACCCCTGGCCTTCGACCTCACCGTCACCGCCCTGTGGACCCCATTGACCAACGGCGGAACCGTCCACCTCACCAGCCTCGAAAACAGCACCCACCAACCGACACTGATCAAGGCCACACCCAGCCACCTCGCCATCCTCAACACCCTGCCGGCGACCGTGTCCCCCACCCACACCATGATCCTCGGCGGCGAAGCCCTTCACAGCGATCAACTCACCACCTGGCAGAACGCCCACCCCCACACCCGGGTCATCAACGCCTACGGGCCCACCGAGAACACCGTCAACGCCACCGAATACCGCATCCCCGCCGACGGGGCTTCCGACGGGCCCGTCCCCATCGGCCGGCCGTTCACCAACACCCGCGCCTACGTCCTCGACAGCGCCCTCCGACCCGCAGCCCCCGGCACCAACGGCGAGCTCTACCTCGCCGGCCACCAACTCGCCCGCGGCTACCACCACCGCAGCACGTTGACCGCCGAACGCTTCACCGCCAACCCCTACGGCCCACCCGGCAGCCGCATGTACCGCACCGGCGACATCGCCCGCTGGACCCACGACGGCCAACTCCTCTTCACCGGCCGCGCCGACCACCAAATCAAACTCCGCGGCCACCGCATCGAACTCGGCGAAATCGAAGCCGCACTCACCACACAACCCGGCATCCTCCAAGCCACCGTCCTCCTCCGCGAGGACCAGCCCGGCGACCAACGACTCGTCGCCTACTTCGTCCCCACGGACGGTGCCACCCCCAGCGCCGACCACCTCAAGCAGCAGCTCGCCGAGCGTCTGCCGGACTACATGCTTCCCTCCGCTTTCGTCACTCTCGAAGCGCTCCCCCTGACCCCGAACGGCAAGCTGGACCGCCAGGCGCTCCCCGCACCCACCTACACGGGCTCCGTCGCAGGCCGCGCACCCCGCAGCCCCCGCGAGGAAATCCTCGTATCCCTGTACGCGGAGATCCTGTCCCTGCCGCACCTGACGATCGACGACAGCTTCTTCGACCTCGGCGGGCACTCACTCCTCGCCACCCGCCTGGTCAGCCGCATCCGCACCACCCTCGGCGCCGAACTCTCCATCCGGCAGCTCTTCGAGACCCCCACCATCGCCGCCCTCGCCACCGCCCTCGACCGGGCGACCGACGCCCGTACGCCCCTCACCGCCCAACCCCGCCCCGACCACATCCCGCTGTCCTACGCCCAACAGCGCCTCTGGTTCCTGCACCAACTCGAAGGCGACAGCTCGGCCTACAACATCCCCACCACACTGCGCCTGACCGGTCGTCTCGACACCGATTCGCTCGAACTGGCGCTCCACGACCTCGTCGCCCGCCACGAGAGCCTGCGCACCACCTTCGCCGAGGACGAGGAGCACGGTCCGCACCAGATCGTCCGGCCCGTCGGTGACGCCGTCGTGCCGTTCACGGTCCGCGAGGCGGACGCGGACGACGTCTCCGCCCTGATCGCCGAAGCGACCGGTCGCGGCTTCGACCTGACGTCCGAGATCCCGATCCGGGCCTCGCTCTTCCGCATCACCGACGAGGAACACGTCCTCCTGCTCCTCATCCACCACATCGCCGGCGACGCCTGGTCCCGCACCCCCCTCGCCCACGACCTCACCACCGCCTACACCACCCGCACCACCAACAACTCAGCCCCCCACTGGGAACCGCTCCCCGTCCAATACGCCGACTACGCCCTCTGGCAACGCCAACTCCTCGGCAATGACAACGACCCCACCACCACCGCCGGCCAACAACTCACCCACTGGAAAAACACCCTCCACGACCTCCCCGAACAACTAGACCTCCCCACCGACCGACCCCGACCCCCCACCGCAAGCCACGCCGGCGACCGCATCACCTTCACCATCCCCACCACCACCCACCAACAACTCACCGAACTCGCCCGCACCACCCACACCACCCCCTACATGGTCCTCCAAACCGCCCTCACCACCCTCCTCACCCGACTCGGCGCCGGCACCGACATCCCCATCGGCACCCCCATCGCCGGCCGCACCGACGACGCCACCGACCACCTCATCGGCTTCTTCGTCAACACCCTCGTCCTCCGCACCAACACCAGCGGAAACCCCACCTTCCGCGAACTCCTCACCCGCATACGCGAAACCGACCTCACCGCCTACGCCCACCAAGACCTCCCCTTCGAACGCCTCGTGGAAGCCCTCAACCCCACCCGCACCCTCTCCCACCACCCCCTCTTCCAGACGATGCTGACGTTGCACAACACCGAGGGTGCGCGGGCGCGTTCGGAGGTGCCGCGGTTCGCCGGGCTTCGTGCGCGGGTGGAAGGGGCGGAGGGGGCTTCTGCGCGCTTCGACCTGTCGTTCGCGTTGGCCGAGCGGTTCGGTGCGGACGGTGGCTGCGAGGGCATGTCGGGCAGCGTCACGTACAGCACGGACCTGTTCGACCGGGAGACCGTGCAGGGGATCGCGGACCGGCTGGTGCGGGTGATCAGTGCCGGGGTGGCCCACCCCCAGCGGACGATCGGGCAGTTGGAGATCCTCAGCCCGAGCGAGCGGCAGGCGCTCCGCGGGTGGGGCGGGACGGCCGGCCCGGCGCCCGAGGCGTCGGTGTCCCGGCTGGTCGAGCGGCAGGCCGTGCTGACCCCGCGGGCGCCGGCGCTGGTGTGCGCCGGTGTCACCCTCTCGTACGCGGAGCTGAACGCGCGCGCCAACCGGCTGGCCCGGCACCTCGTCGCGCGGGGCGCGGCCCCGGGCCGGTTCGTGGCGGTGGCGCTGCCGCGCTCCGCGGACCTGGTCGTGACGTTGCTCGCGGTGCTGAAGTCGGGCGCCGCGTACCTGCCGCTCGACCCGGGATATCCGGCGGACCGCATCGCGTACATGCTCGACGACGCGGCGCCGGCGATCACCGTCACCGAGCCGGTGTCGGCTGAGGAGGTGGCGGCGTACGAGGGCACCGATCTGGCGGACGCCGAGCTGCGGACGCGGGTGCTCGGCGCGCATCCCGCGTACGCCATCTACACGTCCGGGTCCACGGGCCGCCCCAAGGGTGTCGTGGTGCCCCGGGCGGCACTGGACGCGTTCCTCGACGCGGTGGGGCGGCGCTTCGCGCCGGGCGTCGGGGACCGGCTGTTGGCGGTCACGACGGTCGGCTTCGACATCGCCGGTCTGGAGCTCTTCCTGCCGCTGCTGCACGGTGCCGCGGTGGTCCTCGCGGACGAGGAGACGGCCAAGGATCCGGCGGCGCTGCTGCGGACGGTCGCCGACTCGGGGATCACGCTGCTCCAGGCGACGCCCAGTCTGTGGCAGGGGTTGGTGGCCGCGGACCGCGGCGAGCTGGCCGGGGTGCACGTGCTGGTGGGCGGTGAGGCGTTGCCGGCCGAGCTGGCGCGGACGTTGGGCGGGCGGGCGCGTTCGGTGACCAACCTGTACGGGCCCACGGAGGCGACGATCTGGGCGACGGCGGCCGAGGTGTCGCGGCCGGGTCCCGCCGGGCCGGTCATCGGACGGCCGTTGGCCAACACGTCGGCGTACGTGCTGGACGCGGCGCTGCGGCTGGTGCCCGTCGGGGTGCCCGGCGAGCTGTACCTGGCGGGGGCGCAGCTGGCGCAGGGCTACCACCTGCGTCCGGGGCTGACGTCCGAGCGGTTCGCCGCGGACCCGTACGGGCCGCCCGGCGCGCGGATGTACCGCACCGGGGACCTGGTGCGGCGGGAGCGGGACGGTGCGTTGCGCTATCTGAGCCGGGTCGACCAGCAGGTGAAGCTGCGCGGGTTCCGGATCGAGTTGGGTGAGGTCGAGTCGGAGCTGGTGCGGCACCCGGGTGTCGCGGAGGCCGCGGTCCTGGTCCGTGAGGACCGGCCGGGTGACCAGCGGCTGGTCGGGTACGTCGTCGCGGACGGCCCGGAGCCCACCCCCGCGGCGTTGCGGGATCATCTGCGGCGCGGGTTGCCCGAGTTCATGGTGCCGACGGCCCTGGTGTTCCTGGGCGGGCTGCCGTTGACGCCGAACGGGAAGCTGGACCGGGCGGCGCTGCCCGCGCCGGACCGGGGGGCCGAGCCGGTGGGGCGGGGGCCGCGCGATCCGCGCGAGGAGATCCTGTGCTCGCTGTTCTGCGAGGTCCTGGGTCGGACGCGGGTCGGCATCGACGACGGCTTCTTCGACCTGGGCGGGCATTCGCTGCTCGCGAGCCGGTTGGTCAGCAGGATCAGGACGGCGTTGGGCGTCGAGCTGTCCGTGCGGCAGTTCTTCGAGACGCCGACGGTGGCCGGGCTGTCGGGTGCGCTCGACACGGCGTCCGGGGCGCGGGCTCCGTTGGTGGCGATGCCACGGCCGGAGCGCGTGCCGCTGTCGCCGTCGCAGCAACGGCTGTGGTTCCTGCGGCAGTTCGAGGGACCGTCGGCGACGTACAACCTGACGACCGCATTGCGGTTGACCGGCGCGTTGGACCGGGAGGCGCTGGAGCGGGCCGTCGATGACGTGGTCGCGCGGCACGAGAGCCTGCGGACCGTCTTCGCGGACGACGAGCGGGGTTCGCATCAGATCGTGCTGCCCGCCGATCTGGTCCACCGCCCCCTGGACGTCACGGACGTGACGGCGGAGGACCTGGACGAGCGGCTGGCGGAGGCGACCGGGCACGTCTTCGACCTGACCGGTGGGATCCCGTTCCTGGCGCGCCTGTTCCGGCTGTCGGACACGGAGCACGTGCTGCTGTTGCTGATCCACCACATCGCCGGTGACGGCTGGTCGATGGCTCCGCTGGCCCGCGACCTGACGGCGGCGTACGCGGCGCGCGGCGCGGGCGGCGCGCCCGGGTGGGCGCCGCTGCCCGTCCAGTACGCCGACTACGCGCTGTGGCAGCACGAGCTGCTCGGTGACGAGGCGGACCCGGACAGCACGGCGGGCGTCCAGCTGGCCTACTGGAAGGAGGCGCTGGCCGGTCTGCCGGAGCAGTTGGAGTTGCCCACGGACCGGCCGCGTCCCGCGACGGCCGGCTACTGCGGTGACCGGATCCCGTTCACGGTTCCGGCGGCGTTGCACGCCCGGCTGGCGGAGCTGGCCCGGGCGGCGCACGCGAGCCCCTTCATGGTGGCGCAGGCGGCGTTCGCGACGTTGCTGACCCGCCTGGGCGCCGGTGAGGACGTCCCGATCGGCACGGCGGTGGCCGGGCGTACGGACGAGGCGACGGAGGACCTCATCGGGTTCTTCGTCAACACGTTGGTCCTGCGGACCGACACGAGCGGGAACCCCACCTTCCGGGAGCTGTTGAACCGGGTCCGTAGCGCCGATCTGGCCGCCTACGCGCATCAGGACGTGCCGTTCGAGCGGTTGGTGGAGGCGATCAATCCGACGCGCAGCCTGTCCCACCACCCGCTCTACCAGGTGATGATCACCTTCAACAACACGGCGGACCCGGTCCGCGAGGGGGCGCGCGGTCGCGGTTCCGCGGCGGGTGGTGACGTCCTGCGCGACGCGACGCGGCTGGCCGCCCGGACGGGCGTCGCGAAGTTCGACCTGTCGCTCACCCTCGGGGAGAGCCACGACGCGTCCGGCGCGCCGGCGGGGATGCGGGGTTCGTTGGAGTACCGGACGGAGCTGTTCGACCGGGAGACCGTCGAATCGATCATCTCGCGGCTGCTGGCCGTGCTCGGTTCGGTGACGGCGGATCCGGACCTGCCGATCGGCGGGATCGGTCTGCTGGATCCGGCCGAGCGCCGGCAGGTGTTGGAGGAGTGGAACGACACCGCCCGGCCCCAGCGGGAGGCGACCCTTCCCGAGTTGTTCGAGGAGCAGGTGGCGCGGACGCCGCTGCGTCCGGCGCTGTCCGCGGACGGGACGACCCTGTCGTACGAGGAGCTGAACGCCCGCGCCAACCGGCTGGCCCGGCTGCTCGTCGCGTCGGGGGCCGGACCGGAGCGGATCGTGGCGCTGTGCCTGCCGCCGTCGGTGGACCTGGGGGTGGCGGTCCTCGCGGTGTTGAAGAGCGGCGCGGCGTACCTGCCCGTCGATCCGTCCGCGCCGCCGGAGCGGGTCGCCGTGATGGTGGACGACGCCCGTCCGGTGTGCGTGCTGACCGCGGGCCGGCTCCCCGAGGGGTTGTTCCCGGACGGGTTGCGCCGGCTGGAGCTGGACGGTCCGCAGGTGCGCGCCGAGGTCGCCGGGCAGGCCGCCCACGACCTGGGTGACGCGGACCGTACGGGTCGGCTGTCGCCGTGGCACGCGGCGTACGTCATCTACACGTCCGGGTCGACGGGCCGCCCCAAGGGGGTGGTCGTGGAACACCAGCCGGCGGTCAACTACCTTGCGGTGTCGACCGAGTTGTATCCGGGGGTGGGCGGGCACGCGCTGTTGCATTCGCCGCTGTCGTTCGACCTGACGGTGACCGGTCTGTTCGCGCCGCTGCTCAGCGGTGGCTGCGTGCACCTCGCGGACCTGGAGGAGCTGCACGAGCGGCACCTGGCGGGCGAGGTCCCCGAGGGCCTGCCGCAGATCACCTTCCTGAAGGCGACGCCGAGCCACCTGCCGTTGATCACCGAACTGCCCGGGGTGTACGCGCCGCGGGGAGACCTGGTGCTGGGCGGCGAGTCGCTGACGGGCCGGGCGGTGCGGACGGCGTTGGAGGCGCACCCGGGGATGACCGTGCTCAACGAGTACGGGCCGACCGAGACCATCGTCGGCTGCACGACCTGGCGGGTGGGTTCCCCCGCGGACCTTCAGGACGGGGTCCTCACCATCGGCCGGCCGTTCCCCAACACCCGGATGCTGGTCCTGGACCAGTTCCTGCAGCCCGTGCCGGCGGGCGTGCCCGGGGAGCTGTACGTCTCCGGGGTGCAGCTGGCGCGCGGCTACCTGGCGCGGCCGGGGCTCAGTGCCTCCCGGTTCGTCGCGAACCCCTTCGAGGGGCCCGGGGAGCGGATGTACCGCACGGGTGACATCGTCCGCTGGAACCGGCGCGGTGACCTGGAGTTCATCAGCCGGGTCGACGACCAGGTGAAGATCCGCGGGTTCCGGGTGGAGCTGGGCGAGGTGGAGTCCACCCTGGCCCGGCACCCCGGGGTGTCGGAGGCGGTGGCGGTGGTCCGCGAGGACCGGCCGGGCGACCGGCGTCTGGTGGCCTACCTGGTGGCCGCGGAGGGCGCCGGTGGGCTCGTGGACGCGGAGGAGCTGCGGGCCTTCGTACGGGACGCGCTGCCGGACTACATGGTGCCGTCGGCGTTCGTCGCGCTGGACGTGCTGCCGCTGACGGGCAACGGGAAGCTGGACCGCAAGGCGCTGCCCGCGCCCGACTACGGGCAGCGCTCCACCGGCCGGGCGGCGGACGGTCCGGTCGAGGAGCTGCTGTGCCGGCTGTTCGCCGAGGCCCTCGGGTTGGAGTCCGTCGGCGTCGACGACGGCTTCTTCGACCTGGGCGGCGACAGCATCCTGTCCATCCAGCTCGTCAGCCGGGCCCGCGGGCAGGGTCTGACGATCTCCGTCCGGGACGTGTTCGAGCACCAGAGCGTCGCCCTGCTCGCCGAGTCCCTGGCCCGGGCGGACGGGGATCGGCCGCAGGGCTCGGACGCCGAGGTGTTCGGGCCGACCGGTCCGGTCCCGCCGACGCCGATCATGGGCTGGCTGCGGGAACTCGGCGGTCCGGTCGCCCCGTTCAACCAGTCGGTGGTGGTGGCGGTGCCCGCCGGGCTGAACGAGGACCGGCTGCGGGGCGCCCTGCGGACGCTGCTCGACCACCACGACGCCCTGCGCCTGCGGGTGGCCCCGGACTGGACGATGGCCATCCCGGAGCCGGGGGTTCCGACCGTGGAGGCCCTGCTCACCCGGCACCGCGCCCCCGGCCTCGACGGGGCCGGGTTGCGGACGACGGTCACCGAGTTGGCCGCCGCCGCCCGCGACCGGCTCGACCCCGAACAGGGCCGGATGCTGGAGGCCTGCTGGCTCGATCGCGGGCCGGAGACCGACGGGCTGCTCGTGCTGGTCGCGCACCACCTGGTGGTCGACGCCGTGAGCTGGCGGTTCCTCGTACCCGATCTGGCCGCCGCCCACGACGGCCGGCCGCTCGCCGAGGGCGGCACCGGCTGGCGGCAGTGGGCCGAGACGCTGCGCGACCTCGCGGCCCGGCCCGCCACGGAGGCGGAGACCGACCACTGGCTCCGTACCCTCGACCACACCGCCGCCCTCACCCTCGACCCGGTCCGGGACACGCACGCCGGGGCGGGGCAGGTCACCCTGGACCTGGACGCGGAGACCACCGAGGCCCTGCTGACCTGGGTGCCGGGCGTCTACCACGCGGAGATCAACGACCTGCTGCTGACCGCGTTCGCGCTGGCCGTCGCCGACTGGCGGCGCACCCGGGGCGAGGACCCGGGGGCGCCGGTCGTCGTCGACCTCGAAAGCCACGGCCGGCACGAGCACTTGGCGGCCGGCGCCGACCTCACCCGTACTGCGGGCTGGTTCACCTCGATGCACCCGGTGCGGCTGGACCCCCGGGTCGGCGGGGACTGGGCGCGGGTGTGGGACGGCGGCCCGGCGGCGGGCCGCGCCCTGAAGCAGGTCAAGGAGCAGCTGCGCGAGGTGCCGGGCGACGGGGTGGGCTACGGCCTGCTCCGGTACGTCAACCCCCGGACCCCGGAGCCGCTGGCGGACCTGCCCGCCCCCGAGTACGGGTTCAACTACCTGGGGCGGTTCACCGGCGGCCGCGAGGTCCGCGAGGGCGGGCCGGCGCCCGCGTGGGGCGTGGTGGGCCGGGGGGTGGCCGGGCAGCACCCGGACACCGCGCTCGGCCACCCGGTGGAGCTGGTCGCCGGCGCCCACGACACCGAGCACGGGCCGCGGCTGCACAGCGTGTGGACGTACGCGGCGGGCCTGCTCACCGAGGACGCGGTCCGCGGGCTCGGCGAAGGCTGGTTCAGGGCGCTGAAGGCGCTGGTGGAGCACGCGGGTCGGCCGGAGGCCAGTGGCCTGACGCCCTCGGACGTGTCCCTCACCTCGCTCAGCGCGGACGACATCTCACGGCTCGAAAGCGAATGGGGTTCCCTCTGATGGCCAAGTCAGGTCTGGAAGACATTCTTCCGCTCTCTCCGCTCCAGGAGGGAATGCTGTTCCACAACCTCTTCGACGCCGATGAGCTGGACGCCTACAACGTCCAGGTGTTCATCGAGCTCGAAGGCCGCGTCGACGCGCAGCGGCTGCGCGGCGCCACCACGGCGATGCTGAGGCGGCACTCGAACCTGCGCGCCGCGTTCCGGCACGAGGGGCTCAAGCGGCCGGTGCAGCTGATCCCCCGCGAGGTGGTCGTGCCGTGGCGGGAGGAGGACCTGAGCGCGCTGCCGGCCGACCGGCGGGAGGCGGCGGCGGAGGCCCTCGCCGACGAGGACCGCTGGACCCGGTTCGACCTGGGCAAGCCGCCGCTGATCCGGTTCACGCTGATCGGGTTGGGCGGCGGCCGCCACCGACTGGTGATGACGAACCACCACATCCTGCTCGACGGCTGGTCGATGCCGGTGCTGCTGCGCGAACTGCTCACCCTGTACACGGTGCACGGTGACGTCACGGCGCTGCCGCGGGTCCGCCCCTACCGCGAGTACCTCACCTGGCTGGACGCCCGCGACCGGGACGCGGCCGAGGCCGCCTGGACGGAGGCCTTCGAAGGGTTCGACACCCCGAGCATCGTGGCGCCGGAGCGGGGGGCGCTCACGGCCGCCCCGCAGCGGATCCACTTCGTGGAGGACGAGGCGTTCACCGCCGCGCTGACCCGGTTCGCCCGCTCCACCGGGGTCACCGTGAACACCGCGATCCAAAGCGCGTGGGGCCTGGCCCTGGCCCATCTGACGGGCCGGGACGACGTGGTGTTCGGCGTGACGGTCAGCGGCAGGCCGCCGGAGCTGCCCGGCATCGACACGATGGTCGGCCTGTTCATGAACACGCTGCCGCTGCGCGTGCGACTGCGCCCGGCGGAGCCCCTCGCGGACCTGCTGCGCCGGGTGCAGCGCGAGCAGGCCCGACTGATCGACCACCAGTGGGTGGGCCTCGCCGACATCCAGCGCTGGGCGGGCTCCGGCGAGCTGTTCGACACCGCGATGGTCTTCGAGAACTACCCGCTGAACTCCAGTCGCGGCCGGCCGCCGGGCACGGACACCGCCACCGACCTGCCCACCGTCCTGAAGATCCACTCCAAGGACCAGATGCACTACCCGCTGGGCCTGCTGGCGCTGCCCCGGGACAACATGCTCCGGTTCTCCCTCGGCTACCTGCCGCACCTGTTCACCGCCGAACGGGTCGACGAGGTGATCGCCGTGTTCCGGCGCGCCCTGCGGGCCATGGTCGAGCAGCCGCAGGTCCCGGTGGGCGCCGTCCCCCTGCTGGACCCCGCCGTGCGGGCCACCGTGCTGGAGCGGTGGAGCGGCTCCGACTACGAGCGGGCCCCGGAACTGTTCACCGACCTGTTCGAGGAGCAGGTGGCGCGCACCCCGCACGACCCGGCCCTGATCGCGCCCGACGACACCCTCTCGTACGCCGACCTCAACGCGCGCGCCAACCGGCTGGCGCGCCGCCTGGTCCAGCTCGGCGTCGGCCCGGAACGCCTCGTCGCGATCGCCGCGCCGCGCTGCATGGACCTCGTCGTCGGCATGCTCGCCGTCCTCAAGGCCGGTGGCGCCTACGTGCCCGTCGACCCGGCGTACCCGGCCGACCGGATCCGGCACATGATCGAGGACTCCGATCCGGTGCTCGTGCTCACCACCGCCGAGGTCGACGCCCGGCTGGGCCTCGACAGCGGCGCCCCGCTGACGTTCGTCATGGACGACCCGATGCTGCCCGGCACGCTGCGGGAGCACTCCGCCGCCGACCTGCGCGACCCGGAACGCGCCGCGCCGCTCGGCCCGCACCACCCGGCGTACGTCATCTACACCTCGGGCTCCACCGGCCGCCCCAAGGGCGTCCTCGTCGAGCACCGGGCCCTGTCGGCGTTCGTCAGGCACTGCCGGGAAACCCAGGCGCCCGACGTGTCGGGCCTGTCGGTGATGCAGGCCTCGGCCTCCTTCGACCAGAGCGTCGGCTCGCTGCACGCCCCGCTGATCAGCGGCGGCTGCGTCCGGCTGTCGGACCTGGAGAGCCTGGCCGAGACCGCCGTCGCCGAACCGGACTTCCAGCAGGCCACGTTCATGAAGGGCACCCCCTCGCACCTGGCGCTCCTCGCGACCATGCCGGAGTCCGTGTCCCCGTCCGGGCTCCTCACCCTCGGCGGCGAACAGCTCCTCGGCGAACACCTCTCGCCGTGGCGCGCGTCGAAGCCCGAGGTGACCCTGGTGAACGTCTACGGCCCGACCGAGGCCACCGGCCACTGCCTGGAGCACTGGATCCGGCCCGGTACCGAGGTACCGGCCGGCCCGGTACCGATCGGCACCCCGCACCACGGGGTCCGGCTGTACGTCCTGGACGCCGGGCTGCGCCCGGTGGGCCCGGGCGCCGACGGCGAGGTGTACCTGGCGGGGGCGCAGCTCGCCCGCGGGTACCTGGGCCGCGGCGGGCTGACGTCCGAGCGGTTCACCGCCAACCCCTTCGGGGGGCCGGGCAGCCGCATGTACCGCACGGGGGACGTGGCCCGCTGGAACGACGACGGGCAGCTCGTCTTCGTCGGCCGCGCGGACGACCAGGTCAAACTGCGCGGGTTCCGCATCGAGCTGGGCGAGATCGAGTCCGCCGTCGCCGCCCAGCCCGGCGTGCTCCAGGCCACCGTCCGGCTCCGCGAGGACCGTCCCGGCGACCAGCGGCTGGTCGCGTACGTGGTGCCCGACCGCGCGCTGTGGAACGAGGACGCCGCCCGCGCCGGGCTCGCCGAGCGGCTGCCCGACTACATGCTCCCCTCCGCGCTCGTCGCCCTCGACGCGTTCCCGCTGTCCCCGAACGGCAAGCTCGACCGCAGGGCCCTGCCCGAACCCAGCTACGCGGCGCGGGCCGCGGGCCGCGCACCCCGCAGCCCCCGCGAGGAAATCCTCGTATCCCTGTACGCGGAGATCCTGTCCCTGCCGCACCTGACGATCGACGACAGCTTCTTCGACCTCGGCGGGCACTCCCTGCTCGCCACCCGCCTGGTCAGCCGCATCCGCACCACCCTCGGCGCCGAACTCTCCATCCGGCAGCTCTTCGAGACCCCCACCATCGCCGGCCTCGCCACCGCCCTCGACCGGGCGACCGACGCCCGGACGCCGCTCACGCCCCAGCCGCGGCCGGAGCGCATCCCGCTGTCGTACGCGCAGCAGCGCCTGTGGTTCCTGCACCAGCTCGAAGGCCCCAGCCCGACCTACAACATCCCGACCACGCTCCGACTGACCGGCCCGCTCGACGCGGACGCCCTCGAAGCGGCCGTCAACGACCTCGTCGGCCGGCACGAGATCCTGCGCACCGTGTACGCCGAGGACGAGCACGGCGCGCGTCAGGTGGTGCTCGACCCGCGGAGGGCCCGACTCGACCTCGTACGGGCCGACACGACGGAGGCGGACCACGAACGGGACTGCGCGGCGGCGGCCCGGCACGCATTCGACCTGACGTCCGAGATCCCGATCCGGGCCTCGCTCTTCCGCATCACCGACGAGGAACACGTACTCCTGCTCCTCATCCACCACATCGCCGGCGACGCCTGGTCCCGCACCCCCCTCGCCCACGACCTCACCACCGCCTACACCACCCGCACCACCAACAACTCAGCCCCCCACTGGGAACCGCTCCCCGTCCAATACGCCGACTACGCCCTCTGGCAACGCACCCTCCTCGGCAACGACACCGACCCCACCACCACCGCCGGCCAACAACTCACCCACTGGAAAAACACCCTCCACGACCTCCCCGAACAACTCGACCTCCCCACCGACCGACCCCGACCCCCCACCGCAAGCCACGCGGGCGACCGCATCACCTTCACCATCCCCACCACCACCCACCAACAACTCACCGAACTCGCCCGCACCACCCACACCACCCCCTACATGGTCCTCCAAACCGCCCTCACCACCCTCCTCACCCGACTCGGCGCCGGCACCGACATTCCCATCGGCACCCCCATCGCCGGCCGCACCGACGACGCCACCGACCACCTCATCGGCTTCTTCGTCAACACCCTCGTCCTCCGCACCAACACCAGCGGAAACCCCACCTTCCGCGAACTCCTCACCCGCATACGCGAAACCGACCTCACCGCCTACGCCCACCAAGACCTCCCCTTCGAACGCCTCGTGGAAGCCCTCAACCCCACCCGCACCCTCTCCCACCACCCCCTCTTCCAGGTGGTCCTCTCCCTGCAGAACACCGGTCCGCGCGGACCCGAGGCGCAGGGCGCTCCGACCCTGCCGGGCGGGCTGACGATCTCCCGGGCCGGCGGGACGGCCACCGCGGCCAAGGTCGACCTGGGCTTCTCGGTGTCGGAGCGCCGCGACGCGGACAACGCCCCGGCCGGTATCGGCGGCGTCCTCGACTACAGCACCGACCTCTTCGACCGCTCGACGGCGCAGGCACTGGCCGACCGGTTCGTCCGGGTGCTGGTCGAGGCGGTGGCGAACCCCGCCCAGCCGCTCAGCCGCATCGACGTCCTCGGCCCCGAGGAGCGCGGACGGGTCCTGCGACAGGCGGCGGGACCGGCGAAGAACCTCGCCCCGACCGACTTCGCCGCGCTCTTCGAGGAGCACGTCCGCCGGCGCCCCGACGCCGAGGCGCTCGTCCTGCGCGCGGAGTCACTGACCTACGCGGAGCTCAACGCGCGCGCCAACCGGCTGGCCCGGCTGCTGATCTCGTACGGGGCCGGTCCCGAACGCCTCGTCGCCCTGGCGCTGCCGCGCTCCACCGAACTGGCCGTGGCCGTGCTGGCCACCGCCAAGGCCGGCGCCGCCTTCCTGCCCCTCGACCCGGGGCACCCCGCGGAGCGGATCACCGGCACCCTCCAGGACGCGGCCCCCGTCGTCCTCGTGACGGCCGGTGCCACGGGCGCCGCGCTGCCCGCCACCGACGTGCCCCGCCTGGTACTGGACGACCCCGCGACGGCCGACCTGCTCGCGGCCCGGGCCGCCGCCGACCCGGTCGACGCCGACCGGACGGCCCCGCTCAGCCCCCTCCACCCGGCCTACGTCATCTACACCTCGGGCACGACCGGCCGCCCCAAGGGGGTCACCGTCACCCACGCGGGCCTGCCGGGCCTGGTGGACATCTTCACCTCGTACGCCGGGGTCGTCCCCGGCAGCCGGGTCCTGCACCACCTGTCCCCCGCCTTCGACGGCGCCGTCTGGGAACTGTCCATGGGGCTGCTGACCGGATCGACGCTGGTCATCGCACCCCCGGAGACCGTTCCCGGGCGCGAGCTGGCGGAGCTGGCGGTCCGCGAATCCGTCACCCACGCCGCTATCCCGCCGGCCATCCTCCAGCTGATCCCCGAAGGGGCCCTGCCCGCCGGGATGACCCTGGTCGTGGCCGCCGAGAGCTGCCCGCCCGAGCTGGTCCGGCGCTGGTCCGCGGGCCGGCTGATGCTCAACTCGTACGGCCCGTCCGAAGCCACCGTCTGCGCCACGATGAGCGGCCCGCTGACCGCCGCGCTCACCCCGCCGATCGGCGGCCCGGTGGCCGACACCTCGGTCCACGCCCTGGACGAAGCCCTCCAGCCCGTGGCGCCCGGCGTCCCCGCCGAGCTGTACGTGAGCGGCCCCGGCCTCGCCCGCGGCTACCTCGGCCGGTCCGCCCTGACCGGCGAACGGTTCGTCGCGAACCCGTACGGGCCGCCCGGCAGCCGCATGTACCGCACCGGGGACCTGGTCCGCTGGAACCGGGACGGCCAGCTGGAGTACCTGGGTCGCACCGACACCCAGGTCAAGCTGCGCGGCATGCGCATCGAGCCCGCCGAGATCGAAGTGGCCATGACCCGCCTGCCCGGCATCGCCCAGGCCGCGGTGCTGGTCCGCGAGGACACCCCCGGCGAGCGCCGGCTCGTCGGCTACGCGGTCCCCGAGCGGGGCTTCGCCGCCGACCCGGCCGAGTTGCGCCGGCGGCTGCGGGAGCTGCTGCCCGAGTACATGGTGCCCGCGGCGGTCACCGTCCTGGCCGCGCTGCCGCTCACCTCGAACGGCAAACTCGACCGGCGCGCCCTGCCCGTGCCCGCCCACCACGCGTCGAGCGGCAGGGCCCCGCGCACCCCGCGCGAGGAGGCCCTGTGCCGGCTGTTCGCCGAAGTGCTGGAACGGGAACTGGTCGGCCCCGACGACGGTTTCTTCGACCTGGGCGGGCACTCCCTGCTGGCGGTCCGGCTCGTGGAACGGGTCCGGGCCGAGCTGGACGTGGTGATGACCGTGCGGGACCTGTTCGCCGCGCCGTCCGTCGCCGACCTCGCGGCGCGGATCGCCGCCGGCGGGGCCCGGGAGCCGATGGAGCGCCTGCTGCCGCTGCGGGCCTCGGGCTCCGAACGTCCCGTGTTCTGCGTCCACCCGGGTTCCGGGATGAGCTGGTGCTACTCGGGTCTCGTCCGCCACCTGCCCGCCGAGATCCCGCTGTACGGGATCCAGGCCGCCGGGCTCGACGGTGACGGCGTCCTGCCCGCCACCTTGGAGGAGATGGCCGCCGAATACGCCGACCTGATCCGACAGGTCCAGCCCGAGGGCCCGTACCGACTGCTCGGCTGGTCGCTCGGCGGGAACGTCGCCTTCGCCATGGCCGACGAACTGCGCCGGCGCGGCCAGGAAGTGCAGCTGCTGACCCTGTTGGACTCCTACCCGCGGCGCCCGGCCGCCGGCGCGGAACCCTCGCTGGCCGAGGTGTTCGCCCACAACCTGCGCGACTCCGGCTTCGACGTGACCCCGGAGGAACTGGCGGGCGGCGCCTTCCCGGCGGCCCGCTACCGGGAGTTCCTGCTCGCCGCCGGCGACCCGATGGGGCGGCTCGAAGCGGACGAACTGCGTTCGGTGCTAGACGTGTTCATGAACAACGCGGGGCTGATGCGCGGCCACGTCCCCGGCCACTTCGACGGCGACGTGCTGGTGGTGTCCGCGGAGCGGGTGTCCGCGGACAAGGCGGCCCGCCGCGACGCCCGGTCGTGGCACCCCCACGCCACGGGCCGGATCGACCGCGTCGGCGTCGACTCGGACCACCTCGGGCTCGTCCAGTCCGACGACGCGCTCGCCCGGATCGCCCGTGCCCTGACCGAACGGCTCCTGCCGACCGAAGGAGACACCGCCATGTCCCGTCCGAACGAAACGGCCTGATGCCATGCCCCTCGTACACGTCAACGGCATCCGGCTCCACTACTACGACGACCACCCCGCCGCGGCGGGGGACGCCGGCCGCACCGCGCCCGCCGTCCTGCTCATCATGGGATCGGGCAGCAAGGGCCGCGCCTGGCACCTGCACCAGGTGCCGGCCCTGGTCCGCGCGGGACTGCGCGTCATCACCTTCGACAACCGGGGCATCGCCCCCAGCGACGAGTGCGCGGGCGGCTTCGGCCTCGCCGACCTCGTCGCCGACACGGCCGCGCTCATCGAGGAACTGCGGCTCGGCCCCTGCCAGGTCGTCGGCACCTCGATGGGCGCGTACGTCGCCCAGGAACTCGCCCTGGCCCGCCCCGAACTCGTCGACCGTCTCGTCCTGATGGCCACCCGGGGACGCGCCGACGCGGTCCGCAGCGCCCTGTCCCGCGCCGAGATCGAGCTGTACGACGCGGACGTACGGCTGCCCGCCTCGTACGAGGCCGTCATCGAGGCGATGCAGATGCTGTCGCCGACCACCCTCGACGACGAGCAGCGGGCCCGTGACTGGCTCGACCTGCTGGAACTGACCCGGTCCTCCGGGCCCGGCAGCCGGGCCCACCTGGGCATCACCGTGGGCTCGGACCGGCGTCCCGCCTACCGGGACATCCGGGTCCCGACCCGGGTCATCGCCTTCGAGGACGACCTCATCTCACCGCCCCGGCTCGGCCGGGAGGTCGCCGAGGCGATCCCCGGAGCGGAGTTCGAGGTCCTGCCCGACTGCGGTCACTACGGCTACCTGGAGCAACCGGAAGCCGTCAACAAGAGCCTCATCGGCTTCCTGCGGACGTGAGGAGCACACCGTGCTGAAGGCGAACCCCCACCCCCTGCCCGGCCTGGCCGAGGGCGAGCGGGAACTCCTGGACCTGGTCCTGGAGGTGTGCCCCGCGCTCCGACCGGCCTCGATCGTCTACCGCAGCCGCACCTCGCTGGTGGTCTCCGGCGAACTGGACGGTACGGAGGTGGTCGCGAAGGTGCGCACGCCCGAGTGGCGCCGGCAGAGCCTGCGCGAGATCGAGGCGTACGACCTGTTCGACGTGTCACCGCCGCCCGTGGCGGTCCCCCGCCGCTTCGCCTCCGACCGGGAGCTCGCGGTCCTGGTACTGGAACGACTGCCCGGCGGAGTCGTCGCACCGGAGCGGTTCCCGGCCGCACCGGTGCCCGACGCCGACCTGACGGGGGTGCTCGACGCCGTGCGGCGGCTGCGCGGCTGGCGCCCCGACGTGCCCGCGTCCTGGCAGGTCGACTACCGGCCGATGCTGGACGGCGTCACGGCCCGCGGCGACCTCGACCCGGCGCACGCGGCGGCCGTGGCGCGGCTGCTGGAACGGGCCGGGCCGCCGCGGGAGATCGGGCACGGGGACCTCGTCCTCGCGAACGTGGTGCGCACCGCCGGCGGGCCCGCGCTGATCGACTGGGCGAGCGCGGCCGTGTTCCTGCCCGGCGCCGACCTGGCCCAACTGTGGCTGCTGCTGGGCGAGGTGCTCGGGGCCCGGGAGCGGATCGACGCGGTGGCCGCCGGCCCCGGGGTCCCCCCGGCGGAGGTCGCCGGTTTCCTGGTGAACCTGACCCTGCTGCTCTACCGCGAGCGGCGGGCCCACTCCCGCTTCACCGACGGGGCGTCGCGGGCCCGGGCCGCCCGGCTGGACACCGCCTGGGACCTGGTCCGCGAGCGGGTCGGGGCCGTCGCCCCCTGACGGGGACGGGCAGGTCGTACGCGCAGGGGCCGCCCGGACCGCCGACCGGGCGGCCCCTGCGCGTGCGCGGGCTCCGGCGGATCCGGCGGGCGGTGGCGCAGGACGGCCCACACCACCTCCAGGCCGAGACCGGCGACCACCGCGAAGCCCACCGCCGTCCAGGTCGCCGCGGCGCCGGCGGGGGCGATCCGGAAGAAGTCCCGCAGCGGCGCCACCAGCAGCACGGCCAGGAACACCAGGCCGGCGCCGGCTGCCAGCAGCAACCCGCGCGTCCCGAAGGGCCGCAGCAACAGGGCCAGCACCCACAGGCCGACCAGGAAGAGGCCGAGCAGCCCGGCGGCGGCCGCCGGACCCGTGTCCCCGCCGCGCACCGGCCCCGCCGCCCCGTACGCGGCGCAGGTCGCCGCCGCGATCAGGGCGCCCGCGGGCACCGCGAAGCGCAGCCCCCGGCCGGCGAAGGGCGTGGCCAGTTGGTCCGTGCCCCGCCCCCGGACGAACACCAGGAACAACGCCGGGAGGAGCACGACGAGGGAGGCGACCAGGGCGTGCTGTCGCGGCAGGAACGGGTACGGGATCCCGCCGGCGACGACGGCGAGGGTCAGCAGCGCCCCGTACACCGCCTTGGTCAGGAAGAGGACGGCGATCCGTTCGACGCCGCCGATGAGTCGCCGGCCCTCGGCGACGACGGCGGGCAGCGCCGGCAACGCCGGCCCGAGCAGCACGAGGGCCGCCGTCCCGCGGGCGGCGGCCGTACCGGCTCCCGAGGAAACGGCGGTGTCGGCCTGCCGCAGCACCGGGAGGTCGTCGACGCCGTGCCCGACCACGGCGACGCGGTGACCGCGCGCCCGGAGCCCGGCGACGAACTCGGGCCCGCGGCCGGGGCGCGAGGGGACGGCGGCCGGCGGGTCGGTCACGCACCGTTCGGGCAGGGGACGTTCGGGCAGCGGGTGGTCGGGCTCGGCCGGTTGGGCCGGCGGCCGCGCGGACCGAGGCGCTCCGAGCGGCGGCGCTCCGGACGGGAAGGCTCCGGGCAGCGGCGCTGCCGCCAGGAGCGCTCCGGGCAGGAGCGCTTCGGGCAGCGTCCGCAAGGTGACGCCCTGCCCCGCCAGGCGGCGCCCGGCCTCGGCGGTCTCCGGGGCGGCCCGTGGCGCGACGGCCACCAGCGCGACGGGTTCCGCGCTGTCGGGCACCGCGTCCGGGTCGGCGAGGAGGGCGGCGAGGCCCGCCCCGGACCGGGCCAGGACCAGGACGTCCAGCCCCTTGGCCCCGTACGCGTCGGCGACGACGCGCAGCGAGTGCCAACCGGGCAGCAGCGCGTCGGGCGCGCCGAGCAGCCACGTCCGCGGGCCGGCGTCACCCCCCTCGCCGCCGGTGACGCTCACACCGCTCCACCCGGGGTGCGGAAACGGTCCGCAGGTCCGCCCCGCGACGGCGGGAGCGGCGTCGGGCCCGGGCGGCGGGAAGCGGGCGGCGACGGCCCGCAGCGTCGGATCGGCGGTGTTCCCCGTACGGCTCAGGAGCCCCAGCACGGCGGCGACGGGCGCCCCCTCGTCCAGGACGTGCACCGCCGCGACCTCCCGCTCGGCCCGCACGGCAGGGGTGTCGGCGCCCAGGACGACGGTGTCCACCCGCCCGATCCCCTCGATCCCGGACGCCCCGCGCACCAGGCACCGGCGGCGCCCCAGGCGCACGACCGCCGCGGAACGGGCCATCGACGTGAACAGCACCAGGCCTCCCGGAAGCATCGGCAGCAGTGCGCTGACCATCTGGCGGACGGCTTCCCCCGGGTCGCTCCGGCCGACCACCCACTGGCCCACGACCGCGACGAGCGCCGCCGGCACGACCAGGTACCGGGTCTGCGCGAGCTGCCGGCGCAGGCTCCGGTCGAGCACGGAGTCCGCGGGATCCGGGGGAGGGTCGCCGGGCCGGCCCCCGTCACCGGCGCCGGCCCGGGCGGCGCGGGCCCCCGCGTCGGTGACGGCGTACGCCCCGGTGCCGGCGAGGACGAGGGCGCCCGACCGGACGGCGTCGCCCCGCTGCTTGACCACCGGGTCGGCCTCGCCCGGTACCGCGTGCTCGTCGATCTCCAGATCCGCCGCACCGACGATCGACCCGTCCACCAGGATCCGGTCCCCCGGCCCGACCTCGACGACGTCGTCCACGACCAGGTCCCGGACGCCGACCGACACCGGTTTCCCGGCGCGCCGCACCACCGGCCGGTCCTCCGCCAGGACGGCGAGCCGGTCCGTGGTCCGCCGGGCCCGCACCCCCTGGAACACGCCGAGGGCCGTGGCGGCCAAGGTGACGACGACGAACACCGCGTCCTGAACGGGGCCGGTGACCATGACGGCCAGGCACAGCAGGCCGCAGAGCGCACCGGCGGGGGTGCGCAGGTGGGCCCGTACCACCGCGCGCACCGCGCGCGGGTCGGATAACGACGACGGCCCGGACCGGCGGGAACCTTGCCCGGCAGCGCTCCCGCGTCGTCCGCTCATGAGTCCCCTGCTCCACGTTCCCGAGGGCCGGAACCGGTCGGCCCCGGCTGAACGTACGGTACGAAACGGGCCCCGCACCACCGCCGAAGGGCAGTCCCCGACCCTGACTTCCGTCAGGGTTCCGGGGGACCGCCGGCGACCCGGGCGCGCTACTTGATCAGCAGCTGGTGGCTCGCCAACTCCCGGTAGAGGGGGCTGCTGTCGGTGAGTTCGTGGTGGCTTCCGGTGGCGACGACCTCACCGTGTTCGAGGACCACGATCTGGTCACTGTCCACGACGGTGGACAGCCGGTGCGCCACCACGAGCAGGCTGCGGTCGGCGATGACCTCGTTGATCGCGTTCCGCATGAGCGCCTCGTTGCGGGCGTCGAGGTTGCTGGTCGCCTCGTCGAGCAACATGATCGGCGGCGAGGCCAGGAAGGTCCGTGCCAGGGCCAGCCGTTGGCGCTCCCCGCCGGAGAGCAGCACGCCGCCCTCACCGACCTCGGTGTCCAGGCCGAGGGGGGCCCGCAAGATCACCTGCTCCAGGTTGACCGAGCGCAGCACCCGGCGCATGTCCTCGTCCGACGCCCCCGGAGCCGCCAGGGACAGGTTGTCCCGCACGGTTCCCGCGAGGACGGGCGCCGACTGCTCGACGTAGCCGAGCGAGTGGCGCAGCTCCGTGCGCGGCAGTTCGCGTACGTCGGTGCCGCCGACCCGGACCGCGCCCGAGGTGACGTCGTAGAACCGTTCCACCAGGGACAGCAGGGTGGACTTGCCCGCCCCCGAGGGGCCGACCAGGGCGGTGCGGGTGCCGCGGGCGACGGTCAGCGAGACGTCGCGCAGGACGGTTTCGCCGTTGCCGTAGCCGAAGGAGACCCGGTCGAACTCGATCGCGGGCGCGGCGCCGGCCGGCGCGGCCGGGGCGGTGCGTTCCCGGACGGTCAGGGGCGCGCGGCCGGCGAGCCGGACGGCGGCGAGGTCCGCGGGGCCGGCGACGTCGCTCTCCTGGGGCAGCACCAGCACCTCCTCGATGCGCTGGAGGGCTCCGAGGCCGGTCTGGAGGCGGGCGTAGCCGTTGAGGGCCCGGCCGAGCGGGAACCAGAGCATGAAGAGGAAGAGGACGAAGGCGACCAGGTCGCCGACCTGGATCGCGCCGGCGGCCACCCGGGCGCCGCCCAGGCCCAGGACGACCAGGAAGGCCAGTTGGATCGTCGTGGAGGTGATCGGGTTGATCATCGCCTGGAGCTTGGCGATGCGCATGCCCGCGTCGAAGGCGTCCTCGGCGTAGCCGTCCACGGCCCGCTCCTCGCGCTCCTCGGCGCCACTGGCGCGGATGGTGCGCACCGCGGAGATCGCCCGCTCGACGGCGGCGGTCATCTCGCCGATGCGGTCCTGTGCGTCGCGGGAGGCCCCGCGGACCCGCCGGGCGAGTCCGAGGACCCCGGCGACGCCCAGCCCGATCCCGAGGGCGGTGGCCGCGAACAGGGTCGGGTCGATGACGAACATCATGCCCGCGGAGCCGACGACCATCAGGACGTTGGTGACGGTGTCGAACAGGCCGGAGGTGACCACCGCCCGCAGCAGCGTGGTGTCGGAGCCGACCCGCGACAGGAGGTCGCCGGTCCGTCGCCGGTCGTACTCGATGATCGGCATCCGCAGCAGCCGGGCCACCAGTCGGCGGCGGGCGGTGAGGACGAGGCCCTCGGCGGCGCGCTGGAGCAGGTAGTCGCGGAAGCCGCTGAGCACGGCCACCACCAGCAGCGCCGCGACGAGCAGCGCCACCAGCGATCCGACCGGCCGCTCCGCCTCTATGTTGGCCAGCACCTCACGGGTCATGACCGGCTGGCTGAGGGTGAGCAGGGTCGTCGCCAGGGACAGCACGGCGACGGCCCCCAGGGTGCGCCAGCGCCCCTGGAGGTAGGGCAACAGGGACCGCAGTCCGACGTCCTTGACGGGTGGTGGCGCCTGGGGCGGAACCTTCCGGGGCGGCTGCGTCGAGGTGTCCGGAGCGGACGGCCTCACCGGGGTCTGCATGCTCGTCATCGCACTCCAACTCATCGCTCGCTGCCGGCGGCCGGTGGGCCCGCCCCGGCGGGGGGTACGGCTACGGAAGGTCTCCCAGCACGTATCCGTCGGCCGGTCGCAGTCCTCGTGAGCGACGCAGGTCGGTCATCACGAAGGTGCGTTGCAGCCAACGGTCGGTGCCGTCGTATCGCGGGGTGAACTCGGTGCGTCCGTGCACGGTGACCCGGTTGTCGACGATGGCGAGTTCGCCGGGGCGCAGCCGGTGGGTCGCCGCGTGCCGGTCGAACTGCTCCTGCAGGACGCGCAGCGCCTCGGCGGCCCGCCCGGTGACCGCGGTCGTCGCGGACAGGTCGACGCGGACGTCGGGGTCCTGCGGGTCCCCGCTGAGCACCGGCGCCGGTTCGGCCCGGTAGTCGTCCATGCCGAAGGACGGCGGCGGCTCGGTGATGAACTCCGCCGCCCACAGGGCCTCGACGGTCGCCGCGGACAGCAGCGGCAGCACCTGACGGATGCTCGCCGTACGCAGTCCCGCCCGACCCTCGGGGTCGGCGCGCAGGCACAGCAGCATCACGAAGTCGGGCCGGTGCTCGTGGAAGACGTTCTCGTTGTGGAACGTGAGCAGCGTCGAGCCCGCGTTGCCCTGGAACTCCTCCATGCCGGGGACGGGTACGACGTCCTGGACGAGGGCCCCGCCCTTCTCCGGCCGGAACGCCCCGGGGTCGCCCAGGCCGCAGGCCACCATCAGCAGCACCGCGGCCCCGATGGACGGCTCCCGCTGGACGGACCCCTTGGCGTCGGGGGTCGCCGGGAGGTCGAGGGCGCCGACCGGAAGGCCGCGCAGGACCAGTCCGCCGTCGGGGCCCGAGTCGCGCCGGAAGTCGGCCAGCGTCCGGCGCAGGGCGACCGGCAGCTCGTGCCAGGAGTTCCTGGCGGCCGCCACCCAGTCGGGGTCGTCGGGCCGGCCCGACGCGTGGGTGACGAGTTTCCAGGCGACTTCCTCGACCCGTTCCGCGTCTTTCAGGTCGAGCGTCACGTCATAAGGATGTGCCACATACCCGGCTGTCACCGCCATGTTCAAAGCCTCCGTTCACAGGGATGTGTTTTTTCTCGAAAGCACTGGCCTCGAAAGCACTGGTCTCGAAAGCACTGGCCTCGAAAGCACTGGTCTCGAAAGCACTGGTCTCGAAAGCACTGGGGAAACGCTAGGGAAATGCGTTATCGGCCCCGTATCGACGCGACATGGCGCCGGCCGGTCGCCCCCACCGTCCTGCCGATCACCCGGACCGTCGGGGGCGGGGGGTCCGCCGTCAGCCCCGCACGTCGTGCACGGGCTGGGCGCCCGTCCACACGACAGCGGAGGAACCCCAGGTCAGACCGCCGCCGAAGGCGGTCAGCAGCAGCCGGTCGCCCTCCTTGATCCGGCCCGCGGCGGCGGCGTCGGCCAACGCCAACGGAATGGACGCCGCCGCCGTGTTCCCCACGTTCTCGATATTCGAGATCACGCGTTCCGGCGGCAGCCCCAGGCGTTTCGCCACGGCCTTCAGAATGCGAATGTTCGCCTGGTGTCCGATGAACGCGTCGATATCGGCGAGGTCCCATCCGACCCGCCCGGCGACGGACCGGGCGGATTCCGCCATGGTCGTCACCGCCCGTTTGTAGACCTCCGGCCCGTCCATCGTCAGATAGGCCCCGTCCTTGGGAATCGTGATGAGCCCGTCCCCGGTCCCGTCGCTGCCCAACTCCGTACGGAGCACCGCGCCCGGCTCGTGCGGACCGCCCCGCTCCAGCAGGACCGCGCCGGCCCCGTCCCCGAAGAGGGGGGCCGTCACCCGGTCGTCGGGGTCGACGATCGAGGAGTAGACGTCCGCGCCGATCAGCAGGACGCTGTCACAACTCCCCGCGGTGATCATCGACGTGGCCACGGACAGCCCGTAGACGAACCCCGAGCAGACGGCGGCGAGGTCGAACGCGGGCACCCGCAGCCCCAGTTCGGCCGCCACCCGCGGAGCGGTGGCCGGACAGCGACGGTCCGGGGTGGTGGTCGCCAGCAACACCAGGTCGCAGCCGTCGCGCCCGGCGGACTTCAGCGCCGCCGCGCCCGCGGTGACGGCGAGGTCGCCCGTCTCGATCCCGGACGCCGCCCGGCGCCGCGCCGCGATGCCGGTGCGGCTGTGGATCCACGCGTGGTCGGTGTCCAGGTTCCGCGACACCTCCTCGTTGGTGACCACGGCCTCCGGCAGACAGCTGCCGATGCCCGTGATGACCGCCCCGCCACTGTCACGCGGACCGGTCATGGACGAACTCCTCTCGGTACCCGGGAGCCCCCACCGCGGCCAGGATCCGCCCCCCGTGCGCCGCGGCCACGTGCCGTTCGGCGAAGTCGGGACGGGCGATGGGAGCGGTGATCAGCTCGTCGGGGACCGCGAGCGCCTCCAGCAGATCGCCGGCCTCGAACGGCGCGCCGGCCGCCTCCTGCCGCTCGGCCTCCAGGCGCAGCACGTCGTCCCGGTCCAGGATCCCGGCCGCCAGAGCGGTCAGGGCGTGCTCCAGCACGCAGCTCGCCGCGTACTGCCCCAACAGCCGCCGCTCCAAGGGTCCGTCGACCGTCGCCGCCCACCGCCCCAGCGCCAGCAGCTGGTGGACGGCCCGCGTCCACCGGGTGGTCGCCTCGCCCGGCCCGTGGGCGTCGACCTGGTCCAGCAGGGCGTCGCAGATCGCGCGCAGCTTCCGTACGACGTCCGGTCCGTCCGCCGGGCCCGCGGCCGCGTCCAGCGCCCTGTCGAACTCCGCGCGCTGCCGCAGCGCGTAGCGGGTGGCCTGGTAGCCGAGGACGGTGTTGTCCCCGCCGAAGGTGACGGCCACCTCGTAGTCGTGCAGCAGCGGGGCGATCTGGTTCGCGTCGTGGTAGCCGAGCCCGCCGCACAGCTCGCGCGTCTCGGCGAGCGTGTGCCGGGCGTCGCCGGTGGATCCGGACTTGCCGCAGGAGATCAGCGCGTGCAGCACCTGATCACCCGCGGGCGGCCCGTCCGCGGCCCGTTCGACCGCGATGTCCGCCAGCGCCTCCAGCGCGTACCGGGAGGCCAGCGCCCGACCCGCCGCGGTCGTCAACCGCGTCCGGTAGTGGGCGTGGCCGAGCAGCGGGGTCCCGAAGGCCCGTTTCACGGCCGCGAACCGGGTGGTGACCGCGCAGGCGAGACGCTGCGCGTGCGCGGCGCCCACGGACGGGAACAGCCGCTCGTGGGTGAAGGTCGCCAGACACTCCTCGAAGCGCCGGTGCCGGGCCAACGCCGACCGGTAGACGCCGTCGGAGTCGATCGACGCCCACCGGTTCATCAGGGCCGACAGCGGGAGCCGGTGGTCCGTGAACGTCAGGACGCCGGTCTGGTTGGCCGTCACCCCGCCCTTCGGTTCGGCCCGCCCGATGCTGATGCCCGCCAGCACCTTCCCGCCGGCCCGCAGGGGCACCCGGAACCAGTGGTGGCCCTCGTCCCGACCGGCGACCACGAGCCGGGCCAACACCATGGCGACGTCGCCCGAGTGCAGGCTGTTGCCGATCCAGACCTTGCTGGCGGCCGGCTCCGGCGTGCTGAGCACCAACTGCCGGTCCTTTGGGCTGTACGTCGCGGTGGTCAGCACCCGCTTCAGATCGGACCCGGCGTGCAGTTCCGAGGCGGCGAAGCAGTACACCTTGCCCATGCCGTCGATCTCCGGGCCGTAACTGCGCACCTGGACCGGCCCCGCGTGGCTGAGCAGCGCGTCCCCGGCGATCTGGTGGGAGACGAGCACGTTGAGCAGCGACAGGTCGTAGGCGCCGATCCACCCCATGGTCCGCAGGAAGTCGGGGAAGCGGGCACGGTCGCCGCGCCCCAACCACTGCGCGTTCGAGCTGAATCCGGCCCGGTTGAGGATCCTCGCCCGGCGCAGCGTCAGCAGGCTGTAGTCGAGGACGCTCTGGTCGACGGGCCGGACGGTGGCGAACTCGGGCCCGGAGAGGAGGTGGGCCAGCTCCTTTTCGCGTTGCGTCATGATTCCTTCCCCTGGGACGTGACGGACGGGTCTGCGGAGCGGTACGCGGCGGGCTCGGCGACGGGGTCCGCGGCGGGGTCCGCGGCGGGGTCCGCGGCGGGCTCGGCGACGGGGTCCGCGGCGGGCTCGGCGACGGGGTCCGCGGCGGGGTCCGCGGCGAGGTCAAACATCGAGCACCAGAGCCGAGTTGCTGCCGCCGAAGCCGAAGGACGTGCTCACGGCGACGGACGCGCCGTGCCGGCGCGCGCCCCCCAGAACGAGGTCGATGTCGGGCAGGTCCGGATCGGCCCGGACCGTGTGCGCGATCGGCGGTACCGTCCCCGTCCGCAGACTGCGCAACGCCAGGACGGCCTCGATGGCGCCGGACGCGCCGAGCGTGTGCCCGAGCAGCCCCTTGTTCGCCGTCACCGACGGCCCGTGCGGGAACACCCGGGCGATGAGCTGCGCCTCCGACCGGTCGTTCTGCGGTGTGGACGTCCCGTGCGCGTTGAACGTCCCGACGTCCTTCGGCACCAGACCGGCCTGGTCCAACGCCTGCCGGACCGCCGCCTCGGCACCGATCCCCTCGGGATGCGGCGAAACCGGGTGGTACGCGTCGGAGGTGCTGCCGTAGCCGAGCAACCGGCCGAGCACCCGGGCGCCGCGGGCCAGAGCGGTCGCCGGACGTTCCAGGACGACGGCCCCCGCCCCCTCGGAGATGACGAACCCGTCGCGGTCGGCGGCGAACGGCCGGGAGGCGTCCGTCCCCGCGTGCCGCGACAGGGCTCCCATCCGGGCGAAGCCCGAGACCACGAGCGGGGTGACCCCCGCGTCCGTGCCGCAGGCGATGACCGTGTCACAGGTCCCGGCGTCGAGCAGCGTCTTCGCCAGCCCGATCGCCGCCGCCCCCGAGGCACAGGCCGCGACCACCGTGTGACTGGGCCCGGTGATCCCCCACCGCATCGCGAGGGTGCCGGCCGCCATGTTGATCAGCGATCGCGGGTGCATGTACGGCGAGACCAGCTCGGGCCCGCTCCGCGAGAGCCGCTGGTGCCCCTCCTCCAAGGTGGTCACCCCGCCCAACCCGCACCCCACCACGACCCCGACCCGGCTGCCGTCCCACACCCCCGGATCGAGCCCCGCCTCCCGCACCGCCTGGTCCACCGCCACCAGCGCGAACCGGATGAACGGATCGGTACGCGCGGTCCCGCGCCCCGTGAGCTGCTCCCCGAGCGGGGGCACCCGCAGGCTGTGCCGGACCCCCGTCCCCTCCAGCGGCCCCGGATCACCGGACCCGGGCGACCGGGCCGCGCACAGCGCGGCCCAGGTCGCGTCGACGTCCGTGCCCGCGGGAGTCACCAGGCCGGTCCCGGTGATGGCGGCGGCGCCTCCCGTCACGCCGCTTCCAGCACGGAGTGGGCGAGGGCGACGACGTCCCCGACCGTGCAGTCCACCAGCCGGGTCTCGTCACCACCGAGGTCCGCGCCCGTCTCCTCCTTGATGCGCACGATGAGTTCGGCGATGGCGAGCGAGTCCAGCTCAAGGGTGCGCAACAGGACGTCGTCGGCGATCTCCGCGGGGTCCACCTCCAGGTCCTCGGCCAGGATCCCGTGCACGATCGTCTTGGGGTCAATGCTCACGGCTTGTCACCTCTGTTAAGGAGAAACGCGGATCGGCCGCCACCGCCGAGCACTTGAGCCGCGCTCAAGACCGGAAAGGGCGACAACAGGGAAAGGAACGAGATCGAGTCCACTGTGCTGCCGCCGGATATGCACCCCGTATCCCCCGGTTATCCCGCCCCTCGAGCCCCCCGCCCCGCCCCACCCCGCACCCCCGCCCCACCACCCCGTCCCCGCAGCTCACCCCACCTCCCCGCCCCACCCCAAAACCCCTGGACCCCCACCGGACAACAAACCTCACCCCACCCCAACAACGCCCCCGAACCCCGCTTCCAAGCCCTCCCACACGCACGCACGGAGTCGAGACGCACCTCGACTCAACAACGCTCCGTCAGCACACACCCCATTCGATCACTCTTCGTGGCGAACCGGCCATCCAGCCAGAACCCCCGCCCCTACAAAAGGAGTTCCCATATGTAGAGATACTCCGCCAGAAGGGGAAATGAATGATCAAGCCCCTCACATCCCGCATCATCGCCGCTCTGACCACGATGGCCGCGTTCGCCGCATTACCCAGCACACCGGCGCACGCCGGCGCCATCGGCTCGACCCCCGTGGCGACCTTCGACTACCAAGTCGGCGGAGTCACCATGAAGGTCCCGACCGGCTGCATGTTCACGCACATCGTGCGCGGCGAGGGCAAGAACATCACCTACCAGAACGCCGGCGTGGACTGCGGCTTCGTGGGCGCCCTCAACGCCGGCTTCTGCAACTGGCGCATCGACTTCACGTACGTGGACACCAGCAACAAGACCTACCGCACCTCCCGCGGCAGGACGCACACCGAGTGCAAGATCAACCCGATGCGCGACAACGCTCCCCAGAAACTCCCGCGCTACGGAAAAACGTGTGCGTACATCCACGTCAACAACGTTCGCCGGGCCGGCCACTGCCACCACATCACGAAGTGAGCCGCCGCACATGAGCACTCAGCCCCCGCCCCAAGACCCCACCCGGGACCCCAAACGACGCCGCGCCGGCATCGCCGCCTTCCTCGCCGGCACCGCGGCGTCCTTCGCCTTCTTCGCCTTCTTCCCCGGCCTCCCCCACGTCATCGACTGGGGCGCGATCATCACATCCGTAGCCGTGGGCGCCCTGACCCGCTGGGCCTGGCAATCCCGAACCACCAGAAAGAACACCCCCCTCGGCTAGCCCCCCAGCCGGCTCGGTCGCCGGCCAGCTCCCTGAAGCGGCACCCACTCGCGACCGAGCGACCCCGGCTGGCCCGCTCACCGCCACGGTCTCCCCACCCCAAGACCGAAAGAGCAGGCCCCTGCACCGCTCCGCCCCACCCCCTGAGGGCATGAAAAAGCCCCAGGTCACGGCGAGTGAGTCCTGGGGCTAATCCGAGCCGCCTTCGGGATTCGAACCCGAGACCTACGCATTACGAGGCCCCACAAGATCATCCCGGGTAGTGCCGGGCCGTGCCACAGAATCCCGTTTCCCCAGGTCAGCAAGATGCGGCCCCGCCCCCGAGTGCCGCCCAATCCACCCTGTGCCACCCCATCCGCTCACGCACCGCTCACGCACGCCAGCCTCACGCGCAGGGGGAACCGGCGTAGACATGCACCCCAGCCGAGTCAACAACTTCAGGTAAGGGTGCCCGCCCGCCGGCGGCCTTGGCCGGCCGCTGATGGTGACTCTCAACCTGGACTCGATCACCACGGCCGCGTGATGCTCCGCTGACGGAAGCCGCCTCAGGCCCTGGGTGCTGTGTGAATGAACTGCAGCACCACCGCCAGCCCCGACGGCGGGCGCCCTCTCGCATCCAGAGGCTCAGAACTAGCTAGGCAATCAAATGCGCCCGCGTGGTCGAAAATGAGCCACTTCGAAGCGCGCCTCGACGTAGAGGCCCGGGCAACAAGCCCTTTTTCTGAGACTCCCTCAGCTGGTCAGCGAGGCTGTGTCAGACTGCAATCCGCATATCTTCAGGGGAGGAAGAGTGTCTGTAACGTTGTTCCCTGGCGTCGGAGCCGGTGTGCTCCTGGAGTCAACCCTGCTTGCGCAGGACCGGTCGATGCGCATCGGCGCCATCCATCGCCTCGACTACAACGAAGCAATCGTTCTGACGCACGACAAGTGGAAGTTCGACGCAGGCGGCATCCCTCAATACGCGTTCCTACTCGCCACAGCTCGTGACGTCGACGGAGCCGACCGCGATGATGACGAGGTTCTACTTCTCCGAGTCGATGGCACGGCGCCGCTCGCCATGGAGTCAGACCTGCACGCCGTACGCGAAGAGGCCCTGCGCGCGGCCCTGTCAAGCAACGGTGACGCGTCCCCCTCGGTAGTGCTCGACGTTAGCCTCGACCCGTTCACCAAGAACCGCGTGTCCTTCACCGGGCTTAGGTGCCGGATCCTCGGAACCTTCTACGAGGATGATGTGGATGGAAAGAAGCGCCTCGATTTTGGTGCGGACGTCGACAACTTCTACGCGACGTCCACGTACCGAGTTTTGAAGCCCATCGGCGAGGGTCTTTCCGAGATCGCGTCCTACCTCAAGCCGTCCGACAGAGAGGTCGAGAGGGTACGCATCGGATCGGTCCGCTATTCCGCGACGCGACGCCGCGCAAAAGCAGCGAAGCAGGATGACTCCGCCGTCATGATCAACATCCATGACTTCATTGGCACCAAGACCGGCTTGCTCGGCATGACCCGGATGGGTAAATCCAATACAGCAAAGATTATCATTGCGCGAACCTTTGCTGTTTCCGAGCGACGCCGTGGCGCTGGCGGAACGCCGATTGGGCAGCTAATCTTCGACCCTCAGGGCGAATATGCGAACCCGAACACACAGGATGGCACCGAAATCGCCGCGATAGGTGAACGGCATGTGCGCATCTTCAAGTTCGGAGCCAGCAGCAGCGAGGGCCACGTTCGCCCGTTGGGAATTAATTTCTTCGACCCCGCCCAGGTTGAAGCGGTACAGGGTCTCATCGCAGATAAACTCCGTTCAGACGGAGCCGCAGGCTATATCAACGACTTCGCTGTAACCCGCTTCACCGACGTTCCCAATGACTACAGCGAGACGACTCGCGCCATGCGAGGTCGCCTGATCCTGTACGCGGCTCTGATCCGCGCAGGGTTCACCCTCCCCAGCAGCAACGCAGGTACATCCCAGACATTTTCGGTGAAGCTTGCAATCCGAGAAAGCCTGCGCAATGCGATTACCCAAAAGCTCGGCAGGAACGTATTCACTGCGGCAGGCAGTCGCACCTCCTCGATCAAGGGAGGGGATATCTGTTCTCTCGTTGATAAAATCATCGAGCTGCGTGACGCAGGCGACAGTGATGCGAAGGATTTTTGCGAGGACGTCCGGTGGACCTCTACCGAACCGATTTACACTGGCCAAACCAGCGCGTCCGGAAAAGTGCGAGGATGGCGCAATCTTCTCGACCTCAAAGATTTCCATAACGAGGCAACCGACGAAGACCCTTCCGAGGAAATCTACCGGCACCTGACTGCTGGTCGCATTGTGATCGTGGACTTGCATGTTGGGTCACCGCCCATCATCAAGGCACTCTCAGAGAGCATCACCCGGCGCCTCTTGGCCAAGCAGACACTGGTCTTCACTTCGGGACAGGAGCCGCCGTCCATCCAGGTCATGCTGGAGGAGGCCCACAACCTCTTCTCTTCGGACAAATACAAAGACGATGGTGACGTCTGGGTAAAGCTGGCAAAGGAAGCGGCAAAGCTAAATATCGGAATGACCTATGCCACGCAGGAAGTGTCAGGGGTCGCTCACCAGGTGAAGGCAAATACCGCAAACTGGGTGGTGGCGCACCTCAACAACACCAAGGAAGTCCAGGAACTCTCAAGGTTCTATGACTTCGCCGCATTCGCTTCGGCGATCATTACGTCTGAGGACAGGGGGTACGTGCGCCTCAAAACCCTTTCATCTCCTTTCATCGTGCCTGTGCAGATCGACAGGTATGACCTGAATCTCGTAAACGAAGCTAGGGCCGCTGCTGGCGATCCCGCCCTCATCCCCTCTCCACGGAAGGCGTAGGCAGTCTCTATGCCGTACGAGACGGTCAATGGATCCTATGAGCGAGCCTCCCGCGTTGGCCACACCAACGCCGCAATGCGCGCTTTGGCTGATAATTCGAGCTTCTATGTTCCCGCTGAGAGTATCGGTGACATGGAATGGCTGAAGCCGAAAATCAAGCGGATCGATCATTTTCCAGGGGCGGCTAAAACAGGACGCCTCTCATCGGCTATAGCTATCGACGGATCGCGTGTAACCGAGCGCATCCGGGATGGTCTGCCGTCAGTAGTGTACGGCTATGCCCAGGCTGCTGCGGCGTACGTGGATCTCGGCGTGATGGAATTCCAGCGCGCTGAAAGGTTCGTCGACCCAGTAGCTATAGAGTCAGCTGTAAACACGGCACTGGTTTCACTCGATCTGCCCGTCGCTGGAGCGTACACGCGATCCGGTATCGGAATAGCGACGTCGTGGCGAGAAAATCTCGACAGGATATTTCGGACCAAGAAGGTCGAGGTGAACCGGCTCGACCAAACGCTCATCGATCTACTCATGCTCGTACACGGCACTCCTGGACGACCTGCTAGCAGCGTCCCGGTCAACTGCCCAGGCGACGATTGTGATGCGCAGGATGTACCAATCTCGACGCAGGGCGGCCTCTGCCCAGTTTGCCAGGAGACGCTTTACCCCACGGATGTCCTGCGCATCCACGAGGAGGTAATGGAGGAGGGGGCCAACGAATCTGCCCTCGGACGCCTGATGTCTGTCATCGAACTCCTCGTGCTTGTCGGACTTACCAGCCTGCTCTGGGAGCAATCGCGAGACGATCTCCTTTGTTCGACCCTATTCATCGTGGATGGGCCGTTGGCTATGTACGGCCCGCCGGCCAAGCTTCGTGGTCGAGCCCAGGAGTACTTCCAGTCCATGGCGGCGACCACCCCCGGAGATGGGCCGTACCTGTGTGGCTTGGAGAAGACTGGCGCAATGGTCGACTATGCCCAGCAGCTGGCCCGCCATGAGGTCCTACAACCCGGAGACCTACTCGTCTGCGATGAGGAGGTCGTCAAAGTGGTAACTAACAGCACAAATGCATCTTCATACGGCAAGGAAACCTACTGGGGACGTAAGTTTGTCTACCGCGCCAAGGATGGGCGTGTTGTCGTACCGACCGTTATGCCAGTGACAGGTGCCGCATACGACGCCCGTGGTGGCCAACCCGGCCTGCAGGGATACCCGACTCTGCCAGCTATCCTTGATGTGATCGATCGAACTGGATCATCTATGTACAAGGACGGCATCATCCCCGTCGCTGTGGCACACGGGAAAGCGGCATTCCCCATCGGCGTCGGCACGGACGTACTGCGTCTGGTTGCGGAACATAAACTGGGCCTTGGGGCATCTGCTCAGGGGACACAGGCCAGTGGGATATAGCGGGAGGGCTGGATGAGTTCGAACAGTTCACCAGGGGTGACTACGGCCTGGTCGACGCGGCATGTCCAGCCTTCGCACGTCCCCCTACGCCTGGCAGCCATTCCCAATGCTCCGCGGAGCATTGGGGATGCACCGAGGGCCGGGTTGCACGTTAAAGATATGTCTCACCCTTTGGCCCAGGGAAGGTACCAGACTCCACTCAGATACCCCGGCGCAAAGACGGGCCTTTCCAGCCTGATCGGCAATCTCATCGAGTCGGCGAAGAATTCATCTCAGATCCGGAAGGTCGATCTCCTCGTTGAGCCATTCGCCGGAGGCGCCTCCACATCCCTGCGTCTAGTCGGCTCCGGAATCGTCAATCGTATTCTTCTAGCAGACGCGGATCCTCTGGTTGCCGCGTTTTGGCAAGTGGCCGCTTCAGATACAGAGAACTTTATCGATCGAATGACCGAAGAGCATGGTCGGTATGTCAGCCTTGGTGGATCGACTGCACTCGATCGATGGGATTACTGGCGAGCCTGGACACCAAATCCTGGAATGGGAGAGGCGACCGCGCGGTTTGAAACCGCGGTCAAGTGTCTATTTCTCAACCGGACCACCTTCTCGGGAATTCTCCATGGCAGCGCCGGCCCAATTGGCGGACGGAAGCAAGAATCCCAGTACGGGATAGGCTGCCGGTTTAATATCGAACCTCTATCTGAGCGCATTCGTTACGTAGGGCATCTATACGACACGAACCGCCTTGTGGATGTCTGGTGCAAGGACTGGAAAGACACTCTGGCAGATGTTCCAGAATGGCATGCAGATCTAATCCCTGACCAGGTGGTGGCATATCTTGACCCTCCGTACATCGAGAAGTCCGAGAAGCTCTACCAGAGGTCATTCTATTCCCAGGCGGGCTATCCGCCATCGCCCGTAGACGACTTGAACTGGTCTGACCATTTTCCCCACTATCGACTGGCGGAATATCTGCGCAATAGAATGCAGTTTCGATGGGTTCTCTCCTACGATGCCAAGCCACAGCTTCTCTCAAGCCCCTGGCTTTATGCTGGCGATAGGATGACGCCGAGCATTACGGAGAAAGAGACCCTTGGTGTCAAGGAGTGGAGGATCTCGAAGAGACTTGTTTCACTCCGGTACACGGCTTCGGCCCGTCAAGGGCGTGGTGCCGCTGATGAATTGCTGGTCACTACGCTTCCACCCGCAACAGTCCCGCAGAATTCCGACTTCCGCCCCGTCGGTGACATGTCGGCTGGTTCTGACGGGTAGCCGCAGGTAGTCGGCACGGGCTCATACCCGACCAGCTCGCCTCACCGGTCCGGTCCATCGTCACGCGCGCTAAGTCTCGGGGACCATGTCTCTTCTCAGCCCAGATGGCGACTGCCTGGCTGGTGGGGGCGTCGAAGCACAGTTGTGATCAGGTCCCTGTTTCCGGGGACTGACCGTGTTCCAGGTAGGCGGTCAGGCCGTTCGTTCGGGCCTCGATGCCAGCGGCGATTCGGCGCGCGAGGCGGGGGATGGTGAGGTCTGGCACCTGCTTGGCGCCGTGGAAGTCGTAGCCACGGAGCTCGTCCGCTTGGAGTGCGATCTGTTGGCGGTCGTCTGCGCTTAGGCGGCCGCCGTCGAAGAGGTAGAGGACCTTGTCCCCCTCTCCCTGGTTCGGCGCCCAGTCGACGACGAGGAGGCGGCCGATGTGGGGCTTGATACCCAGTTCCTCGTGGACTTCGCGCACACAGGCCTGCCGGGGCGACTCGCCCTGTTCGACGTATCCGCCGGGAAGGTCTCGGTAGTCCTTGTACGACGGCTCGACGAGGAGGACTCGATCAGCTTCGTCGAAGAAGAGAGCGCCGGCCGCCATACGGGGGTGGGCCATCTTCGCTTCGTGCTCGTTCTCGCTCACGGCTTGGACTGTAGCCGCCTGCCACGATGCGGATCCTGCGGGCCAGACCGACCACTGGATGGGACGGCCGGCCTCTGGTACCGCGTCTCCAGCCGATGACCAGCTCTCGGCTCATGTAGTGGTGGCAGACCTGTTCGGGCGCGACCTATTCGGTTTCTAGCGGGACGGCCAGGGCTTCACCGGTTCGGCCCCAGGAAGTCAACGGCCTTGAATACGCCATCTGTTGGAGTGTCAGTGGTCGCTTCTATCGTGGACGGATGGCCAATGGCGTGTGGCACACCGGATATGGCATAGAGATCAATCTGTCCCTACCCGACCTCGGTCATCCGGGGCGTCCCGATCTGCTGCGGGAGATCACCGCGAGCATCGCCGACCGCAGTCCGCACCTACTCGAATGCCTCGCTCACCACGACGGGCGCGAATGCCTGTCGGAGACGGGCGGCAAGTCTCCGTGGATGTTCATCCGACGAGGCCGCGTCGGAGGCCGGCGGCCACTCGTCGCCTCGCACCTGCCGATCACGCACAAGGCGACACCGGCGGAGAGTGAGCAGCACAAGGCCACGAAGGAGCGTGTCGTCGAGACCGCCTCGCGCTGCGGCTTGGGCGCCGAAGCGGAGGTGCCCACGGCGAACCGGCGGAGCATCTCCGACGCCCTCGTCACCGGCCCTGGTGGCATACGGATCGGCTGGGAGATCCAGTACCACCACCTCAGCCCCAGCAGCGTGCACCGCCGCTCGGTCAACGCCGTGCAGCACGACATCACCCCCCTGTGGGTGGCCAAGGACCGCACAGCCTCCTTGATCGACCGCGCGCCCTGGGCCCGCGTGGACGACATGCCGTGGAAGGACATCGCCGGAGGCAAGGAGATGGTGATCCGCGGCGGGTACCGCCATCTCCAGGTGTGGAAGTGCGTACCCAGCAGCAACCGGCACTGTCTTCTGTCCGACGGCGCCGGTCATTGCGACGGCGTTCACTCCGACTGGTTCGTGCCCGCCCTGTGCGAGCCGGAGAAGAAGGCGGTCCACCTCGAAGACCTCGTACTGGAGAGCGCTACGGGGGAGAGCGTGCCGGTGTACGTCCCCAACCGCGGCAGCGGCCGGGCTGGACGGCACATGTGGGTGCCGTCGGCTGACTGCGAGCGGTGGCGGGAGCTGATCGGTGAGAAGGAGCCTCTCCCTGATGCCCCCGTGCAGGAGGGCGACGACGAGATCACCTTCGCCGAGCAGGGGCTAGACCGGGCATGCCGGGCCGGCGAGGAGGGCTGGTTCGTCAGCGACGCCCGGCCCATCCGCGATCTTGGCCAGCCCACCGGCGGCTTCACCCTCCCCCGGATGCCAGCTCACCGGTCCGGGAACCCGATGCTGATCACTGCCGTCGAGCGGACCGCTGCCTCCGCCGCGCTGGGCTGCCCACCGTGGGAGCTCGGACCGTGCACCGAGTGCGGCCAGCTGATGCGCAGGTACGGGCGGGACGCCGCCATGTTCTGTGGCGTGTGCCGCGCCGTCCTCAACGACCGATAGCTCCGAAGCCGCAGCGGAGGCAACTGCGACCACGGAACGACGAAGGACTCGACTGGGACGCGGTCGGGTCCTTCGTTTGCCCTCGTGGGCGAGTGCGGAAGATGCGAGATTCAAACTCGTGAGGGGGTGCCCCCCAACACGCTTTCCAAATGTTCGCCTGGGCGTACGGCGACGATCAGGTGGGTTCTGACCTGCGTCTGAGTGCTCAAGTTGGCCCCGCCCGGACGGGGCCGGACAGGGGCGAATGAGACCAGGATAGGCAGGCCCACGGACCCAATCTGGCCGATGCCAGCCGAGAGTACCAAAGCCTGCTGGCTGGTCGCACCGCCGAGGAGATCGAGTCCGGGCCGCAGACGAGGCGGCTGCGACGGTCAGGATGATCGCGCTCACGCCCTGCAGCGTCATCGTGCCGGAGGAATGAAGGGCGAGGGCGTACCCGGTGGTGCCGTCCGGACCAAGGCGGACGGCGTCGCTGTGGTTGGAGCGGCACCATTGCAATGAAGTCTTCATGCGACTTCCATAGAAGGCATGCCATCGCCGTTGCGCACAGTCGATCCGGTACGTCTGAGGGCTCGACGCGTCGAGCTGGGACTCTCCCGAGCCGCCCTAGCTGCCCAAGCCGGCGTTTCGACTCGGATGATCTTCTTCTACGAGGAAGGTCGTCACACCCCCACCTCGCGGCGCCTGGAGCAGTTGGCGACCGCGCTCAGATGCAAAGTAGAGGCGCTCACCGGTGCCCCGCGTGGTCAGGAGACGTTGGTCGATCTCAGGTACGCCGCCGGGCTGACCTTGGAGCGCGTCGCCGAACTGCTCAAGACCACGCCTGCGGGGAGGGAGCTGCGCGTGTCCGCGCCGAAGGTCTCTGTGCTGGAGAGCGGGGGACAGGTCACTGGGCGGCACTGGCAGGACCCCGAGGCGACGGGGCGCCTGATCGGTCCCCTGGCCAGGGCGTACGGAGTTCCGGTGCGCATGGTCCTTGACGCGTGGCTGCGCACCAGGCCGGAAGACCCCGCTCCAGTGCTATCGGACAAAGCCAAGCAGGCACCTTCGAAGGCCGCGCTGACAACATGGGATTCGTTGAACGAGCGTCAGCAGGTCTACCTGGGTGAGGTCATGCGGGACGACCGGATGACCGCGACCGAGATGTGGATGCGGCGGCTTCAGCGGCTGCCGGTGCCCAAGGCCGCTGAGTGGCGCCGACTGCCTCTAGCCCTGAGGGCCGCTCCGTCCGTTGTCGGATACACCCGGTTGCAGGAGCGACTTCGCCAGCGTGGCGTTCACGATCCCGGCGCGGGTTCGACGGTGCACGCTCTAGAGCGTCGGGGGCTGTTGGTGGTCAGTGAGGATTCCGTTGACCACCCTGCTGTCGGGGAGGTTGGACGGGTACTGGTGGAGATCACCAGGCGTGGCAGGGCTGCCGCCCGTGCGGGGCTTGGTGAACCGCGTGAGCCGGATCCTGCGCCCCACCTGCTTTCGGAGTGGCTATGGGGCGTCGTTGCCCGTGTTGCTTCCGCAGAGCCTGCTGGCCTGGAGGACGACCAACTAGCCGGCCGCTCATTGTTCTTCATCGGAGTGGGCTACCGGGGCAGATCCGGAGCACAGCCGAGCCGTGGCTTCGTGGACTCCGTCCCAGTCATGGCACCGGGAGGGACACACGTCTCGGAGTACCGCTGGCGGCTGACCCAGCTCGGCCTGCGCCATGTAGCGGAGTACCTGCACGTCTACCGAGATCTCTATCCGAGTGTCATTACCACAGGACTCGAAGCAATCGCGGGTGACGCACCATAGTTCGCGCCTTTCCTCCTTTGGAGGCCCGATTGTCAGAGGCGCCGCTTACGCTCCATGGCTGTGACGAGTTCAACGGAGAACGGCGCGCAAGAACTTGGCGATGTCCGTGTTCGCTACCTGGTAACCCGGGCCGCTCTACGTGCTGCAAAGGCGATGACCGGGCCCGGACTTGAACCGCAGCAGCGGCTGGCAACCCTGATGGAGTGCCACGGAGCGCTGCATGCGGCGCGTGGCCCGGGAATTCTTCTGCCGTTCGGGGAGTTCCGCCGCGCGCTCGGAGAGAATCTGGCTGCCCTGCTGCCCGACAGTGTGGATCCGCTCGACCTGGAAGGGTTGCTGGTCGTAGACCGGGATGGGCAGGTGACGGAGGACGCCTTCGATCTCGATCTTGAGCAGCAGATGCTGCTGCACACGCTGCGGAAGCTCGATACGACCGCGGGGGTAGTGAGCGACAGGGAGCTTCAGGCGGAGATCGACCAGGAGACCGCGTTCACGCTGCTGTACAAGCAGGGTGACCAGGCCGTCTACGAAGCTGGACGGTCGGACCTGATCCGTTCTCCTGCCGGTGCCGTGGACGACCTTTGCGAGCTACGGCTGCCCCCGTTGGTCGCGGACTTCTACCGGGAGATTCCCTACAACTCACAGTTCGAGGGCTGGTGGTTCCCGTGCCCTGTATGCCGGTGGCCGATGCGGATCGTCCTGCGGAAGAACACCGGCACTCTGGTAGGAGCAGTCCGTTGCTGGCACGCTCCGCACGCGGACATGGGAGCCTCCTACCTGTTTCGGCCGACCACGAATCCCAGTGCCCCCGAGTTGCTACCCGAACCGTCGCCGGCCCGGCCGAGTGGCCGTGAGGCAGTCCTGTATCCGGACCTCGGGGACATCCCGCTGGCTGTGCCCGTCGCTGGGCACAAGGCCGTCAGCCGGGGGATTTGGCGGTACACGACCGTTCCTGGACTTCCTGAGCTGTCCCTGTACGACCGGCTGGTTGATCGCGGCCTCAAGGTGAGGCTGTGGCCAGGGCTCGATGCTTACGACCTGCTGGTCGAGGCCGGCCCCAAGCGGGGCAAGAAGGTGCCGTTCAAGGTTGACGTGAAGGACTACACCTCGGCGGCGACGCTGGCCAAGCTGATCCATGCCCAGGACGGCGACCGCGGTGGAGCCGAGTGGCTGGTGGTGCCTGACTACCGTGCCCGCCAGGTCCCGCTGCTGTCGGGGGTGTGCGAGAAGTACGGCATGCGGGTGGCTGCGGCCTCCGAGTTCGGCGAGATGGTCTGCGAGAAGGCTGGGGTGAGCTGGACATGAGTGATGTGCCGATCGCAGAGACCGCCGTCTACACGGCGCTGGCCCTCGCGGCCCACTACTTTCCCACGTCTGTCGACGGGGACTCTCGCACTGCGGCCCCGTTCGCCGAGGCGGCATCGCTGGTCTCGGGGAAGTACCGGGCTTGGGACCGGTGGAAGGACCTGCCTCACGACGAGAGGCAGCGCATCGCCATGGTCTGCTCCATCGCCCCTGGCGAACTCGCCGACGTCCGCACATTCTCGGTAGCGGCGCGCACCCTGTTGTCACCGCTTACCGCGGACGGAACCAGCAGCGTCCCGGCGATGGGCCCCTTCGAGCTCGTGGGCACCGACCCCTTCACTGCGGATTCCGCGTTCCCCAGGCTCGGCGGTGATCCTCTGGGCTACGTCGACCGTATGACCAGCCGGTTCCGACGCCCCAGCGCCCGCAGCAAGCCTCCGGAGTTTGCCGGACCGGGGACGTGGCTTACCCGGGAGATCTTCGTCAAGAACGTGGGCCAGGTCCACGGCCGGCTGCAGATCCCCACCTACCCCCAGTTCACAGAGGCGCTCGGCCACGACAGTCTGCCTAGCGTCTCGACCGTGCCGTACCAGGCCGACTTGCGCATCCCCACGCCGGAACTGCTGTGCTTGGCAGAAGAGATCGACCTGCGCTTCCCGGAGAGCAAGCGCTACCTGCACAGCACTCTTGTGCGGCTGTTCAAGGTCCTGAAGACCTCGGACGCGGTGTCCCCCGAGGAGGCCCTGTCGCTGGCTGCCGGCGGCATGGAGATCTTCAATGCACCCACCGGTACCGGCAAGAGTGTCCTGGTCCGCGTGATGGCGGCCTGGTTCGCTGCCACTGACCGGCGTATCGCTATCGTCTTGCCGGATATCAAGGCGTGCCTGGCCATGACCTGGAATGTGCGCGAAGACCTGGATCACCTGCACCGTTCCGGGAGCATCGAGCAGGAACGTACGTGCGCGCACCTGATGTCGTCCTCCGGGATGCACGACCGCGCTCTCAAGCTCGCCTCGCTGATCAACGAGTCTGTCGACACGCCGGGGGAGTGGGGCGAACGAGCCGAACGTGACATCGATCCCCTGGCATACGGATGTGCCCAGAGGACGTTCCTTGAATCCACCGGCGACTACCCGCCCGGACGCGAACCGTGCTTGTCGCTGCACCGACAGGGCGTCGGGTCGGCAGCCTGCCCTTGGATCCCCACCTGCGGGAAGTACACCCCCGTCTACGAGGCGGCCACCGCCAACGTCGTCATCATGAACCACTACGTCTTCATGCAAGGCCACCTGAAGATCGGCGTCAATCTGGACGGTCGACCCGTTCGCAGCATGACCGCAGCCGAGTTCGCCTTGCGTACCTGCCACGCGGTGGCGATCGACGAGGTCGACCAGTTCCAGTCTCGAGCCGTGGACAAGTGTGCCAGTGAGATCGTCTTGCACTCACGCCGGCACTGGTCGGCAGCGCCCCAGGAGATGGACACCGACGCCAAGCGGCTGCGCATCGACGACGAGCACAGCTTGCTGCCTGCCGTCAGCCATGTCCGGCTCATGGCTGAGTTCCTGCTGCTGAGCATCTGCAAGAACGCTCTCAGCCTGCACGCCACCGAGGACGACCGCGCCCAGGCGCGCATCCCCGACCAGACCAGCACTCGCTGGCACCTAGCCCGCGGACGGGACCGCACCCTCCTGCGACTGCTGTGGCCGGAAACCGCATCGGAGGACAGGGCAGACATCCCTGTCGAGTACTTCCAGCGGCTCAACGCGCTCATGCCCGCCCGCTACCAGCGCCTCGACCCGCTCAGCGGGCAGCCGAGCCTGCTCGAACCCGACTGGCACGAGGTAAGGAGCGAGCTCAGCGCGCTGGTGGCGCCCCGTGGCGAACACCTGCTGGATGCAGTCAAGCTCGAACTCCACCGACTCCTCGGGGACGCCGTCAAGGACCCTCACCAGCGGACACAGGCGATCAACCTGCTGGTCACCAGAACCGCCCTGATCGAGCTGGACGAGGCGCTCTCGGCCCTCCAGGAGAAGGCCCACGACTACCGCTCCTCCGGTCTGCGCTCGGCCCAGAGGATGTCCAAGGATCTGCAGTCCGGCGCCGTCGCCTCCGTTCTGCCACTCGGCATGCTGGGGCGAGCGATCACCGGCTACCGTGTCACCGGTCTGGACGATAAAGAGAAGAACGCCTCCCTGGTCGCCCAGACCATCGCCGGCGACCCGCACACCTTCACCGCCGAACTGGGCGGCATCGTTTCGCTTATCCTGGCCGGCGTCGAGCGGCCGGTGATCGGGCTGTCGGCCACCGCATACTTTCCCCAAGCGGTACGTGAACACCTGCATGCCCCGGTGCGCTGGTGGATGACCGACGCCCAGGCTAAGTCCATCCGGGCCCGGAAGCACCGGATCGACTACGGCGAGGGCCACCCTCTCTTCGGTGACCCCATCAAGGTCTCCGGCACCCACCCCAGCCGTAAGAAGGACGCTCTCATCGAGCTGGGCAGCAACCTGTACGACCAGTACATCCACCGCGAGCTCGAACGCACCGCCGTCAAGGACCCGGACCGGGCACACGTCCTGGTCGTCGCCAACTCCTACGAGCAGTGCGCCTGGCTCGCCCGCGGCATCGCCCGGGCTGGGCGCTACGACGGAGGGCTCTGCCTGGCGGTCAGGGCCGAAGACCTCCACAGCCCCAACCCCGAGCTACCCCGAGAGAACGTGGCCGTACGGCTGACCGCCGAGGAGTTCGAGGACTTCCCTCGACACGGGAAGATCCTGGTCGTGCCGTTGTCGCTGATCGCCCGAGGACTCAACATCGTCAAGGGCACCCGCTCAGCGGTCCGCTCCGTCTACCTGTGCGTGCGCCCCCTCGCCCTGCTCAACGACCCCGCCGAGATGTACGGAAGCATCAACGCCGCCGGACTGCGAGCCCTGCCGACGGGCGGCAACCCGCTCCCCTCGCAGGCCCTGACTAAGGCCAGGGATGCCGCCTGGGACCGTCTCGCACTTCTACTACGTACCGCTCCACAGTTCACGGCAATGCACAAATCCCTCCAGGAGGAAGTCGTCGCTGGCATGATTGTCGACCTCATCCAGCTTGCTGGCCGCGCCCGCCGCGGCGGCACCGAAGCCGTGCTGCACATGGTCGACTACGCCTTCCACGAGGACACCTGGAGCGCCGACCTGGAAACCGTCCTCAAGCGCATTCATTCCCAATGGGCGCCGGAGGTGAAGCAGCGCATGAACGACCTGTATGGGGAGGCACTCAACGCCTTCCTCTCCTACGCCGGCATCGAACCCCACGACACCGGCCTCCCGGGCAACTGAGCGAGCAGAGACGGAAGAGGACACGTGACCCAGCAGGACCGTGAACCCGGCAAGTACCTGAACACCCTCGCCTTCCGATGCACCCCGGAGCTGGTCGGCGACGCCGCAGTCCACGTGCGCCACTTCGACGAGGCGACCTGGAAGCTCTGGGACGACTTCGACAGGCTCTGCAAGAAGAAGTTCAGGAACGACTCGGCCCAGGCCCCCTACTCCATCGCCACCACGGTCCTCAACATGACCAGCGGCGGCTACGTGTACTTCGAACCCGACCGCCGCGCCCCGTTCCTCGCCTCCCTCCAACCCCTCGACGACAAGCTGCTTCGCCGTGTGTTCACCCTCGCCTATCACCTCGCCCTGGGGCAGGACGTCAGCACCATCGACCTCACCGCTCCTCCCGAGCTCGCCAAGCGGTTCGCTGACACCCCTGAACACACGTACTCGCTAGCCACCTACCTCCAGACCACGAAGAACGCTCAGCCCACGGCCCCCAACTGGCTCTACCGCACAGTTGCCTGGCAGCTCTCCCAGCCGCTCGCCACCGAGCCCTGGGCCATCTCCGACAGCCGGACCGTCAAGCTGCGGCCCGACACCACCGGCGGCCTGGTCGCCTTCGACGACCCCTGGACGAACGAGCAGGGCGGTCGCTACGCCCTCTCCCGAACAGCTCTCAACCTGAAGACGCTGCCCAACGTCTCCAACCCCGTACTGCTGCTGACATCACGGGTAACCCGGATCTCGTCCTCCCTGGTCTTCTCCAACACCGCCCTCGCCGAGCAGCCCGGCAAGAACCACCCGCTCCTTGAGGTCAGCCTCAACGGCCGCGGAGGTGCTCGCACCATCAACCGCCTTGCGCTGCAGGCTCTCGGCCGCCTGGAGATGGATTACTCCATCCTGCGTGCTATCGATGAGCGGTCGCAGGCGGAGCAGAAGCTGCTCGCCGACGTGGCAAAGGCGAAAGCAGAGGGAAGGGAACTGCCCCGTTTCGCCAGCAAGCACCCCGGCCAGGTGTGGCCCATCCTGCCGAAGAATTTCTCCTTCCCCGTAGGCACCGGTACCGGCATGCAGCACCTGCGGCTCCTGTACCAGCACTTCACCAAGGTCTTCGACACCGACGCCGTGCCGTTGGAGGCACGTGAGGTACGGATGAGCCTGCCGCACCGGCCGACCGACCCTGAGAACATCTCGAAGACGGAATACCTCCGCCGCAAGGCAGAGCGCGAGTCACATCCGGAGCCCAAGACACTGGGTCCGATCCGTAAGCGCGGCACCCTTTTCCCGACCCCAGAATCCATCTCCGCCTCAGTCGAGGCCGCCGGCTTCAAGAAGCTGCGCATCGTCTGCCTCTGGTACCGGGACGACACCCGGCTCCGGATGCTCGACACCTTCTGTAAGAGCTTCGACCTCAACCCAGAAGGACTCGATCGGGAGAACGGCCAGGAACTCCCGCTGCACGGCGACCAGATCGTCGCAGAATTCCACTACGCTCCGGCCTTTCTCAAGCCCGGCCCCTCCGGCGGACGCAGGGACGCACTGGCAGCCACCGGCGCACCGATCCGCTCCCGGAACGGGGTGCTTGTCGCGGCATGGTGCGAGACCGAGATTCCCACGTCGGCAGTGGCTGAGGAATATGTGGGGATCAGTTTGGACGAACTCGACGCCAAGCCACAGACCAGGAACATCTTCGGAGACCTCGGTGTCCCCACCCAGTACCTCCGTGGCCAAGACGAGAGGGGCGTTGTCTTCAAGCCCAAGGCTAAGGACCACCCCGCCGAGATGGCCCTTCTCGACCTCTACCGGTCACTCGGCATCGTCGACGACCGCATTGCGGACGCCCTACGGCCGGAGAAGTCGGGGTACCCGGTCGACCGCATCGCGCACGTTGGCATCCACGTACGGCAGCAGAACAGGCGCAAGGGTGAGTTCGGCCAGCCCAAGGTCGTCATCACCGCGTCCGCCCTCGTGCCTCCGCAAGCCACCGGTGGCATCTGGACCATGCTCGGGTGGAGCTCTACCCGGCCCGAGTGGCAGCCCTACCACTTCGCCCAGCCGGCCTTCCACGCCAGCGCCTACCCGGAGGGAACGGGCGATAAGAAGACCTACCGGCAGCGCTGGGATGACGCGGCCGAGACCGTCGAACGAGCCCTCGCCGACCTCGCCGACGAACTCGACGGTACTCCGTACGTCGTCACCGTGGACGAGCTGGCGTCCCGACGGATGTGGGACGGGCTGCAGAACATGCGACAGGGAGGCTCGCCCGGTGACGGCAACAGCCGCTACTGGCTCCCCGGCACCACGCTGAGCCGCGATGACAGGCCGCAGGCCGTCATCCGCATCAACATCGACAGCGATGAAGTGCCGCAGCCGGTGAGCACCACCCGCTTTGTCAAGGCCAAGGACAGCGAGCCGGTGGAGCAGGACACGGCGACCACGCTCTACCAGGTCACCACGGACTTTGGCGCACCTGCATGGATCCTTTGCAACGTCCCGCGAGCCTTCGACGGGGACGGAGCGGGCCGGTTGGGCTCGAAGTACACGCGTTGGGATGCCAAGGCATCCGTCTTCTCCGATAAGAAGGAGGACCGCCGCAAGGGAGAGATGCCGCAGAACTGGTACTCCATGACGGCCAGCGAAATCTATCCGCTCGCCTGCGCTGCCGGAGTGTCTGAGGAAGCACTCGCCATCACCACGGCGAAGCTTTGTCACCAGAGCCAGTTCTGGGACGGCCGCTCCCGTTTCCCGGTCCCCCTGCACGCCGCGAAGCAGATGGACCTCGACCACCCGCAGTACCGACGCACGGCCGCGCCTGAGGAGAAGCTGAACCCGGAACTCGGTATCGAGGACGTTAGTGCCGAGGGAACCGAGGAGTAGAAGTACTAAGGCTTGCAAGGGGCGGCTTCACCGAGTTCCTTATTACCGCTCCCACCCGGCTGTGCACGCCGCATAGGGTCCAGGACCGGCAGAGGCGCTGGCTCCAAAGGAATGTGCTTGCTGCTGTCGCTCGCTGCGCACCCCCGTTGGGCCCGTCGGAGTGCGCCATGCCTAGAGCTCGCGGAGCGCTGTCAGGACCTGTCCGAGTAGAAGCGGGGTTGTCTCCTGCTGGCCTCTACGCTGATCACCGAGAGCCTCTTCTGGCCGGGCGGGGATCTCGGCCCAGACGAACTTCCCGGGGTGCGGGTGCCGGGAGTAGTAGCCCCATCGGCTGGCCATAGCTGCGGTAAGGAGGAGGCCGCGGCCTCCGGTTGCGCTGTTGCTTGGCCTGCGGGGCACTGGCAGCTGTGGGTCGTTGTCGCCGACGAGTAGAACTATCCCTCCGTTGGTCGGCCACATCCTCAGCAGGATCGTGCCGGGAACTGCCGGGTCGGTGGCTGCGGTGCCTGGTGGGCGTGCGTGGCGGATGGCATTGGTGGCGAGCTCCGAGACGAGGAGGCGGGCAACCTCGGTTCCTTCGGTCGGGAAGCTCCAGGTTCGAAGGATGTCCACCGTGTGCCGACGAGCCCAGGCAACGGCGTTGGGTGTGGCCGCGAGCATGAGATCGCTGACGGGCGGGAGGGTCTGGCTCATGCGGGTGGCTCCCTCAGCGCGGGGCAGGGTGGTGCGCGGTGTGCCGTGGATGGCAGGCGGGGAGGCAGCCCTTGGGCGGCGGGACCAGCGCCGCCCAAGGGACCTCCGGGTTTCGTGGGCTACTTCGTCGCGATCACGTAGACGCTGCCCCAGCGGCGCTTCGGGTTGGCCATGGTGGGGTCGAAGGTCCACGGCTCGACGGTGGTGAAGCCGGCCTCGGTGAAGAGTTGGACGAGCTTCTCGTGGTCGTAGGCCCACAGGTGCTGGGTGTACTTGGGGTCGTCGTCCTGGTCGCGGAGGACGAGGTTGACGAGGTCGAGCTGGGTGTTGATGTCGCCGAGGCAGGTCCGCTTGGCGTACCAGCGCTCGATCATCTCGGCGGAGGTGTCGAGGGGGCCGGGGTAGCGGCTGAGGGCGAAGACGGCGTCGGGGACGCCTGTGATGATCCGGCCGCCAGGCGCCAGGACGCGGTGTGCTTCGCTGGCGTACTGCTTGGCCGAGCGCGGGTAGTCGATGTGCTCCAGGAAGTGCTCGGAGAACAGCGTCTGGGCGGTGCTGTCGTGCAGGGGGATGCCCTCGCGGACGTCCCAGAGGAGGTCGGCCGGCGGGACGGCGTCGATGTTGAAGAAGCCGTCGATCCGGTGGGCGCCGCCGCCGATCTGGACCTTGGCGGGCTTGTTGTCGATGCGGCCGTTGGGCCAGGCCCGCCGGCTGGTGTGGTGGTAGCGGTGGAGTTCGATCTCGCGGGCGGCGGCGCGGAGGCCGCGGGCCAGCCCGTGGGTGGTGGCCGAGTCGTCGAGGAGGGAGGCGATCTGCTCGCCGAGGAGGTTGACCGAGGGCATGCCGGAGTTGCTCATGACAGGGCTCCTGATCATGAAGGGGTCTGGGTGAGGTGGTGCTGTGGGCGAGGTGCAGGGCTACGCGGCGCTGGGCGCCGGAGAGGTCCACTGCTTGTTGCGCATCAGCGTGTACTTGATGTCCACCAGGCGCGGGGCGATGGTGAGGGAGAGCTCCTCGGCCGGGTGGAGGTGGCCGGTGTTGTCCTGCTCGGCGCGCCAGATGCGGTAGGCCAGGTTGGGGTAGGCCGGGTTGATGCCGATCTCGCCCTTGGGCATCGTGCCGTTGAACGGGGCGACGATGTCCATGTGGTTCCAGTAGTTCCAGGCTTGCAGTGCCTTGTACTGGTCGAAGTAGAAGTAGAAGTCGGGGTAGCGGCCGAAGGTGCGCAGTTCCCGGTGGATGAGGTGGCCCAGGAGCGGGCCGAGCTGGGTGGCGAGGGCCTCGAACTCCCAGCGGGTGTGGTGCCAGGCTTCGGGGATCTCGCCGGGGGTGAAGAGCCTTGCGGCCACGAGGTGGCTGATGCGCTCGACGAGGTACGTGGCGGCGTGCTCGGGGTCGATGGCGGGATCGACACGGCGGAGGAGCGTAGCCAGCTCGTCGGGCCGGGGGCGGAACTTCGCGAGGTCGAACTTGCCGGACAGGGCCGGGAAGGAGGCGAACAGCAGCTCCTTGTAGAGCCAGTTGTTCAGCTCCCCGAGTTCCGCCAGGCGGCGGGTGTGGCGTGAGGTGGAGTGGAGCATCAGGTACTCCGACACTGCTTCGAAGTAGAGGTAGCCGAGGATCGGCAGGCGGGGGATCGTCTCGTCGAGCTGCCGGAGGAAGGCTTCCGGGGCGATGGCTGTGCCCTGGTAGGCCACGGCGGCCGCGGTGGCGAGGAAGGTGGCCGAGTTCTTGACCCGGGCCACGACGGTCTCGCGGAGCTGGTGCCGCTCGTTCTTGCTGAGCAGGTACTCGAGGTGGCTGTAGATCTGTAGATGGATGAGGCCCAGCCTGAGGTAGTCGATGCCAGCCAGCCCCCGGTACGACTCCGGAGGCGTGTCGATCTCGATGATCAGTGGGGTGGGCCTGCGGTCGGTGATGCCGAGCTTGGCCAGGAAGGCCGGTGCCTCCCTGGTCAGGACGTACGAGGCCAGGTTGTGCATGCGGAAGCCCTGCTCGGTGGGTGTGAGCGGCGCGCAGTAGATGCTTCCGACGAGGCAGCCGCCGGAGGGGTAGAGCATGCCCTCCTGGTTGATCTCCTCCAGTGCGTGGGTGACGTGGAGGAGGTGCAGCTTGCCCTCGCCGCTCAGGGTGTCGAACAGGGCGTTGCGGCGCAGCAGGTGGCCGTTCGGGGTGCCCTCCGCGAGGCGCTGGTCCCATGCGGCGGACTGGGCTGCGAGCGGGTCGACGGGGTCGGCAGGGCTGGGGACGAGGCCGCTGCCGTAGAAGGCGTGGGCATCGGCCCATAGGTGGTAGGCGTCGAGGAAGTCCACGGTCACACCAGCCCTGCCTGGGCCAGCGCGAAGCGGACGGCCTCCGGGCTGCTGGCCCCTGCCAGGTGGGCCTTCTCGGAGGTGAGGACCAGGTCGAAGGCCAGGCCGCGGTACCGGTCGAAGGCCGGCTCGCGGACTTGCCGGGCGTCCGGCCACCAGGGTGCCTTCGGTAGCCGGTATCGGTCGAGGGCGTCGGCGGCCTTCAGGATGTCCGCCGCCGACTCGGCCTTCGCGTGGTCGTGCCAGTCATCGGCGGTGAAGGCGTCGTACGGGACGTCGTGCAGGCGGACGGCGGTCGCCGCCTGCACGATCCGGCGGGGGCTGGCCGTGAGGCCGAAGTGCCCCCAGACGGTGTCCGCGTTGGCGGCGAGCCAGATGGCCGCTCGGGCGCCGTGCCCCTGATCGTCCTTGTCGTGACGGCGCTGGCAGTCGTGGACGGCCGCGGCCACGACCGCCGTGGCCGTGTCGGCGTCGTCGAGCCCATGGGCCTCGGCGAGTACGGCGGCCAGCGCTGCCGTGCGCATGCTGTGGCGAACACCGTGGATCGAGGTGTACAGGCGTGGTGTCGCCATCCAAGCGGCCGGCGACGCGGACTGTTCGATCAGGGTCCGCGCGGCCGGCGCCAAGGCCGGCGGCGCCGACGGGGTGAAGTCGGGCCGGTTCTCCTCGATCCACTCGACGGTGGCCCGGTCCATGTACTGGTGGAGCGGCAGCTGCCGACGGGCAGCCTGGTCGATCAGGGTTGCGGTTGCTGGGGTCGTGCTCATCTGTGCCCACCCCCTTGGTGGTCTCCGCGGTGACGTGCTCCTACCTGAGGGGCGCGGCCTGCTGCTCGCGCTCCTTGCGCTCCTGCTCGGCGGCCTCGAACGCGGCGGTGAAGTTGGCCAGCTCCTGCTCGGACATCAGAGTGACGCCCAGGCTCGCGGCCACATCCGTGATCTTGGCCTGTGCCTCGTCTCGTGCTGCGTCCGAGGCGCCGTCGTCGAGCAGCAGCTCGAACTCGGCGTGGTAGCCCCACGCCTCGCTCCACTTGACCGCGATCTCGATACCGTCGAGGCGGAAGTTGTGACGGAAGTTGAATGCCTGGTGCATGGCCGTCTCGAAGCCGAGGGCGTTGAACATGTGGACCGCAGCGGGCACATCGGCGGGGGAGATCTCGAACTCGGTCTCCGCGAAGGCGGCGCCCTGCCCGATCTTGCTGCCCTTGAGGGTGATCTTGGCGGTGCCGGCAGCCGTGTTGTCGGTGACCTTCAGCAGTTGGTCGGGCAGTACGTAGAAGTAGATGTGCTTGTCGTCGTTGCCCAGGTCCTCGCCGTCTGCCTTCAGGCGGACGACCAGCTGGTCGTGGGCTTCCTTGGTGAAGCGGGCTCGCATCTCGATCTCGACGGGCACGGGGTGCTGCCTCCTCGTTTCAGGCATGGCGAAGCCGTTCGGAGCGGGCCGCAGGGGGCCTGTCCGTTGGGTCGCGTGTCGTGGAGTTGATGGTCAGGAGCGGGGGGATGCGGCCGGGCCGGCCGCATCCCCCGTCGTGCAACTGAGCTGTTAGCCCAGGTCGCCGAAGCGGTCCCGGACGACGCCCGAGTGCAGGTAGGTCGGCAGCTGGACGCCACCCACAGACGTGCGGCTGGTGGCGACCTGCTCCTCCGTCTCGCTGGGGAAGCCCTCCAGAAGGCGCAGGCACTGCTCGACCCATTCACGTGACTTGGGCCAGTCGCCCAGGTCGCGGTATCGCACCGCCAAGGCGTACGAGGTCTCGGTGGCTGCCCACCGGTCGGTCACCAGCTCGCGCTGGAAGATCGACTCCAGTTCGTCGGCGGACGCCAGGCGGGTCTGGTTGGTCATGGTGCCCTCTCAGATCAGACGGTCGTGCCCCAGTGGTGAACAACGCACCGGCGTCGCCGCAGTGACGCCGTAACCCGCTGCTAATAGGTGTAGATCTCGGCGAGCGTCTTGTAGTCCTGCAGTTCGTCCTTGTCGAACCACAGCTCCACTTCCTGCTTGGCCTCCTCCGCGTTGCCGGAGGCGTGCACGAGGTTCGCGACCGCCTTGCCTGTGGCGGTGCTGGCCGCCGAGCTGTAGTGCGAGAAGTCGCCGCGTACGGTGCCGGCCGGGGCCTGGTTCGGGTACGTGCTGCCGACGATCTTGCGAACGGTGGCGACGGCGTCATAGCCCTCCAGCACCAGTGCGATGACCGGTCCCTGCTGCATGAACGTGGCGAGGACGTTGTAGACCTCGGACCCCAGCCTCTCTTCAAGGTCGAAGTAGTGGCGGCGGGTGAATTCCTCGTCCATCCACTTCATCTTGGTTCCGATGATCTTCAGTGCGGCATCCTCGAACCGCGTGATGATCCTCCCTGCCAGGCCACGCGCCAGCGCATCGGGCTTGAGCAGGACGAGCGTGCGCTCGACGGTGTGTGCCTGATCCTCGGGCATTGGCTCCCTTTCGCCTTGCTAGCAACCGGAGATGACGGACAATCAGCCGTCACTTGCCGAGATTACCGGCGGTGGCGGAGTGGCCAGGACGAGTGGGAGCGGCACCCAGCTGAAAGGCGCGCAAACGGTGTTGCCAGCGTGCCGGCTGAGGGTCCGTATCGAGCCAACTTCCTCGTCCCTGTTACCCGCAGTGGGTGCGCATCTAGAATCTCCTCGTGTTCGTCCGGCGTGAGTGCGCCTCTCAAATGGCCTTGGTGCTAAGAGGATCACCGCAGGATCCCTGACTGGTGACTCCGATTCTTCCGGGACCTGACCGGCGAGACCATGAAGCGCCAGTGCAGTGGGAGTGCATCTTCGGCGCGCAGCTTCCTGCACCGACAGCAGCGACGACGAAGGGGCGGCTCGTGGACGTAATCGAGCGCTGGAGCGGGCGGTACGCGTGCCTGCTGCAGGCCGCACTACGCCTTACCAACGAGCAGTTCGCCGCCCAGCTCGGCATCGCCGTCAGGACCGTCGCTACCTGGCACTCCGACGCAGCCGTCGTGCCGCGCAAGGAGATGCAGCAGCTCCTCGACTCCGCCCACGAGCAGGCTGCGTCGACGGCACGGCAGCGGTTCGCTCTCCTGGTCGCGGGCGAGCGAGCCCCGGCGGCCTCCTCGCCGGCAGGGGCCCAGGCCCTTCGGGTCGCCATCGCCGTGGTGATCCGGGACAACCAGGTCCTGCTTGTCTGCCGACGGGCCGACGACGCCTCTGGCATCACCTGGCAGTTCCCGGCCGGTGTGATCAAGCCCGGCGGTAAGGCGGAGACCACCACGGTGCGGGAAACCCTGGACGAGACCGGGGTCCATTGCGCTGTCCGCCAGCACCTGGGGAGCCGCCTCCACCCGGTGACCGGAGTGCTGTGCGACTACTTCCTGTGCGAGTACCTGGCTGGCGAGGCCACGAACACCGACGCTGTCGAGAACGTGGACGTCATGTGGGTTCCGAAAAACTCGCTGACCCGGTTCATCCCCGTCGATACGATCTTCCCACCCATCTTGGCCGTCCTGGAGGAGCAGACGTGACGCAGCAGAACGCTGAGGAGCGACCGGGCATCGCCGCAGCCATCGTGGTGCACGAAGGCCGCGTGCTCATGGTCCGGCGTCGGGTCAGCGAGGGTCAGCTCTCCTGGCAGTTCCCTGCTGGTGAGGTCGAGTCCGGCGAATCCCGCGAGGACGCCGCCGTACGCGAAACCCAGGAGGAGACCGGCCTGACCGTGAAGGCGATGAAGCTGCTCGGCGAGCGGATCCACCCCGCCACCGGCCGGTTGATGTCCTACACCGCCTGCGAGGTGATCGGCGGCCACGCACACGTCGCGGACACCGACGAGCTGGCCGAACTCGCTTGGGTTGCCCACGCCGAGATTCCTCACTATGTCCCGTACGGCCTGTTCGAGCCGGTGCAGGAACACTTGGACGCCTCCCTTCATCGCTGACGCCGACCATCCGGTGCCGAGATCCGTACCGCAGGAGCGGACGCGCCGACGGAGCAACATGCTCGGGCTGCACTGAGCAGAGCGGACGGCGGCGGGGAGAGCCTCCCACCCGCTGTCCAAGGTCCCTGCATGGGCCTTGCCCCTGTGCTCAGTCGTGCGAGAGGAACCTGTCGGCTCCCGCAGCGACGATGACGCCCAAACGGTCGTACTCCATGAGGTCTTCGTCGGTCATGAGGGCGGCGAGGGTTCCGTGGTGCTTGACGGCGTACTTGAGTAGGAGCTCTGCCAATGTGGTCGCAGCTTCCTCTGCCTCGGCTTGGGCTTCGGGGTTGTCGACGTGGACGCCTGCGGCCTGGAGTTCTTCGACCGTGGCGTTACGAACGATTGCCTGTTCCTCCTCGGTGAAGAAGCGCCCGTCGAGGCGGCGGAACACGAGGGAATCCGCTGGACGCTTGAAATCTGTGTCGAACAGCAGGGCCATGACGTGAGGGCGAGGGGTTGCTGCGGGCATGGAGGCGCTCCCTAAGGAAGGGGGTGGGTAGGTGTATCCATGGTCTGGAGAATCCCCGGTTTGGCTGACCGGGGATCGTCGGCTATATCTGTCGGCCCTGTCGGGCGCGCACGAGCGGCTTTGCATGTGCGCTTCGTCCCGGCTATCGCCGCTGGTAGCGGTGCCCCACGCCGGCTGATCGGCTGTCCTGCAAGGAGAGCCCCGGCTGGCGGAGGGTGGAGAACGGGGCTCCGAGTGGGGAGCTTGGAGCTCAGCGTCGGGGACGGTTCGGCGGGGTCGCGGGCAGGGTGGGCGGCTGCGTGCCGTGTCCCGGGTGGTCGGTCCACGATGCCGTCGTGCGTCGGCGGGCGGCTTCGGCGCGGGGGTTGGGGCTGGGGTTGCGGCTGGTGTGCTGAAGGCGGGTGATCAGGACGCGGGCGGGTTGGCGGGCTGTGCCCAGTTCGCGCTGGGCTGCGGCCTCCTTCAGGAGGTGGTGGGGTTGGTGGCCGCAGGCCTCCGCGTCGGCCAGGAGGGCGGCGAGGGCGGGCCAGCTGGGGTCGGTGAGGATGCGGTCGGCCTGGTCGGGGACGGCGGCGCGTACGTCTCGGGCGAGGGTCCGGCGGGCCTCCTCCCTCGGCTGACGCTGTTCGAGTACGACGAGCGTCGGTGTGAGGGCTTGCTCGGCGGCTGCCTGCAGGTGGTGGAGGGCTTGGCGGGCGGCGTCGGCCTGGTGGGCGTGACCCTTGGCCTCATGCCAGCGGCCGGCGATGATCCCGGCCCACAGGAGGGCTGCGATGAGTGCGGCGAGGGCGCTGCCGTCGGGGCCGGTGGCGGTGTGGACGATGTCGCGGGCCGCGTTGCGGATGGCGTGGGCGGCGCGGCCTTCCGCCCGGATCTGTGAGCGCTGGGCGCGTGCGAACGCCTTCGATGCGGCCTGGAGTTCGGCGCGGAGGTGGGTGGGGGCCTTCTGGGAGGTGGCTTCGAGGAGTTCGCCGAGGGCGGTGATGTGTGCCTGAGCGTGGGTGTCGTCGGCGAGGTCGGTGCGGAAGGTGTCGAGGGCTTCGGTGGCCTGGTGCCAGGGGGTGGCGGGCTGGTTGCGGCGGGCGGTGGGGTGTTCCTCGGGCTGGGCGGCTTCGAGGCGGTCCCGGAGTTTGGGGAGGGTGAGGTCGGGGGCGATCTTCCCGCCGGGGTGGAAGGTCTGTTCGCCGTCCTTGTTGAGGTCGCCGGGGCGGCCTGCGGCGTAGCCGAGGAGGTCTCCAGATGGGCCGCGCCGGGCCTTGACCGCGATGCCGTCGGCTTCGAGGTAGGCGAGGAGTTCCTCGGCAGTGCGGGCGTGAGGGATGGCGGAGCGGATGCGGTCCTGGAGCCATTCGCGGCTGGTCTGTTCCCAGCCGAGGCGCTGGGCCTTGTGCATCTCGGCCTGAGTGGGGGCGCGGGTCCCGGTGCGGTCGCCCTTCTTCAGGCGGCGCAGGCCGTAGTCCTTCTCGATCTGTCGGCATGCGTCGCCGACGCGTATGCCGCTGTCGTGGAGCTTGGGTCGGCGGCCGTCCTCGCGGACGGTGGTGGCGAGGATGTGGATGTGGTCGTCGGCGTGGCGTACGGCGATCCAGCGGCAGCCCAGGTCGTCGCCCTCGGGGGCGATACCGGCCGCGGCGACGATGCGCTGGGCGATCTCGCCCCACTCGGCGTCGGAGAGGTGGCGGTCCTCGGGGGCTGCGCGGACGGGGCAGTGCCAGACGTGGTCGGTGATCTTCTTGCCGAACTCGCTGTTTCGGAGGCTTACGGGTTCGTCGAGGTAGCGGGCGAGCTGGGTGAGGGTGGCGTTCTCGTCGCGGCCGGGGTCGGGCATGGCGAGCATGGCGAAGCCGGCCACGATGTGCGGGTCGGTGTGCTCGTCGTGGCGGCCGGGGCCGTAGAGGTAGGCGAGCAGTCCGCGGGTGTTGGCGCCGGAGGGCTTGATGGCGGCGATCACGGCTGTCGGACCTCCTGCGGGTTGGCGGGCTCGCGCAGGGCCTCGGCGATCAGGACGAGCAGGTCGTGGAGCTCGTCGAGGCACTGGCGTATGTCGGGCGGGGTGAGATCGCTGTTCAGGGCGCGGGCGATCTGGTTGACGTTGACGCCGATGCGGTTGCACTGGCGCAGGACCTGAGCGCGGAAGACGTGCGTGCGGCGCCGATCCTCGGACAGGGGCAGGTTGGTGGTGAACCGCCCGTTAATGAAGGCGAGGACGATGTCGGCGGCGAAGCCGGATTCGCCCTTGTAGCCGTGCTCGGCGGCGGCCTCCTGGAGGCGGGGGCGTTCGTCGTCTGTGAAGCGCAGCGGGCCGACGCGGTCACCGCGCTTGTTGCCGGTGAAGCGGCGGATCGTGGGCTGGACGCTCTTCACCGTTGGCTCGCCGGCGGCGGGCTCGGCGCTGCGTTCGGCGTGGAGGATGTCGCGCTGGACGGCGTGGAGCGTGTCCTGGTCGGGGCCGCCCTCGGTCCCGACCTCACGGTCCGGCGCCCCCTGGCGCTGGGCCGTCTCCGCCACCCCCGGGGCGGAGACCCCCGAAGACCGGCCTTGAGTCGGACTCGGGGTACTACTGGCTCCGCCAGGAGCCGTCATCCCGAACGCACGCCGCCAACGGTCGGTCGGCCTAGGAGACTTCGAGGGTGCCGAGGGTGTGGAGTCGGGGTCGTTCGGGTCGAGCGTCACAGGGTGCTTCTCCGATGCGGGGGTGGGGTGGCGGTGTGGCAACGGGCGTTGGCGTTGAGACGAGTTGTGGCGCGCGGTCAACGAAGAGATGACCGGAAGGCCCGCCGTCGCCGGAATGCCGCAGATGGCTGGCACGGTGCAGGGGACCGCGGAGCGCGGCTTGCGGACTGGGGACCGGGCCAACGGTTAGGGGACCGGCGGTCTGCGGTGATCGATGGGGACCGTAGCCATCAGGCAGCCACGGTCCCCATCGGGCCTTACCGGCGTTGGCCTGCGGTGAATACCGGTCAGTGTCCGGTCGGGGTTTCGGTGAGGGCTTGCCTGCGGCGCTTCACATCCGCCTGCTTCACCTTCCCCAGGCGCTCGTTGCTGATGGAGTGCCCTTCGCCCTCGATGGCCTTGCGCATCTCTTTCAGCGTCGGTTCTCCTTCCAGCTTCTCCACGATCGCGAGGAAGTCGTCCAGGTCACCGGTTGTCGGTCGACCGACCTTCCGGGAGGGGGCCGCCGGCGCGGCGGCTTTGCGGGGACCGTCGTCCAGTTCCGGCTCCGATGCGGTCTCGGTGCCGTTGTCACCTGGATCCTCTGGCTCGTCGCATGTGGGTTCGGGCTGGCGGCTGGAGGCAAGCCCGTCATCGTGCCTGAACTGGGCGGACGCCGCCGTGGGGTGGTGGCGGTCCTCCGAGCGGCGTGGGGTGGCGGGTTCGGCTACGTGCTGGTGGATCTGCCGCATCAGGGCGCCGAAAGCCAGGAGGGCTGCGGCAGGGGGCACGGCGGCGATCACGTAGTCCAGGAGCGGGACCTGGGTGGTGCCGCGTGTGCCGTGGACGCCGGCCACGTTGAGGGCGATGGATCCGAGGGAGCCGATGGCGGTCAGGGCGATGGCCCACCAGTCGGTCGCTCGGCGCAGGCTGGCGCGGAGCATCAGGAGCTCCCCGGAGACGATGAACGCGTCGAGGGTGGCGGGCCATGCCCACTGGCGTTGGGGGGCATGGCCCAGGCCATGACGTCCGGCGACCTCGGCCAGGTGGGCGTAGGAGAGCCAGAACGCTGCTGCGGTCAGCGCGACGATCACGCATCCGGCGGCGGCCAGGACGTACCGCTCGGCGGCCGGGCTCGTCATGGGGGTGGATGTGGTCAAGCGGTGTGCTCCAAGGCTGAGGTGTGGCCACCGGGCTGGGGGATGGCTGGGGAGGGTGTGCACTCGTCCCACTCGTCCTGCCGCAGGTCAGGGCAGGTACGAGTGGGCTGCTGATGTCGAGTCGACTCGTTGCACCTGCCCGACACGGCACGCGGGGCGGCTGGTGAGACGAGTGGGGTACGAGTCGGGACGGGTGCCTACTCGCGGCTCCCGGAGGAGTCCCTTTGCGGGCGGCTTCGCGCCTGGGGCGGCGTGTTTGGCCAGGTCAGCAGCCTGGTGATGTCGAGTCGACTCGTTGCGGGTCCTTCACTGGTCCCCGCGCTGACCTGCGCGGGGACGAGTGGGACGAGACGGGGAGGGTCAGGCGCCGGGCTCAGCCGGGGCCTGGGCGGCTGCCGGTTCGGGCGGGCAGTACCGGGTCCAGGCGTCGGTGAACTGGACGCGGGTAAAGCCCTTGGCCTGGTTGCCGTCAGGGAAGCGGCGGTTGCCTGAGCTGATGCCGTAGTCCCGGAGCAGGATCTGCAGGCCTCGCGGGGTGAGTCCGCTGGGGCTGTGCTCGGCCCAGGGCGCCTCCGGGTCCTTGTTGAGGATGTCCAGCAGGCGGCTGGTCCGCAGCACCGGCGGGTCACCTTCGCCGGTGAAGGCCTGGCGGATGTCGGTGAGGATGCGGACCTTCAGGCCGCCGTCCTCGTCGCGCCCGGACTCGTAGTCCGTCATGGCCGTGCACGCGGTGCGGGCCATCAGGGGCCAGCGTCCGCCCGCGAGGTCGGCGACGCTGATCAGGGGCTCCCAGGTGTCAGCGGCGCGGTCCTCGACCGGCAGCTTCGGCTCCAGGGCGATGGCCTCCTCCCGGACACTGTCCATCCAGGCCGCCAGGCGTTCACGGAGCTCCTGCACGCGGAGGTCATCGCGTCCGTAGCGCCAGAAACTGATCCTCTCGCCGCTGTTACGGCGGCGCATGCGGATGACGACCGACCGGTCCATGATCGTGTCGGGCAGGTCGCCGATGCCTGCGAGTGCGGCCATGGCGAAGGTGGGGAACTTGACCACCTCGTGGTTGGGCCCGGACACGCGCAGGGTCGGCCGGTTGCGCTGGTGGCCCGCGTTGAGGAGGCCGCGCATCTCCTCGTTCTTCTCGGCGACCTTGGCCGAGCCGAAGATGGTGTCGACCTCGTCCACCAGGAGGGTCGGCGGGTTGGCCTCGCCGATCGACCGGAAGATCGCCGCCGCGCTGGCGCTGATGGTGATCAGCGGCTCGTGGACGGACTCGTGCAGGACCTCCAGGAGCCGAGACTTCCCGCACCGCTTGCCGGGTCCGGTGACGGCCAGACGCGGGGCGTGCTGCCATATCGTCTGCAGATGCGTTGCCGCCGCCCACAGCGTCGTGGCGGTCAGCGCCTCCTCGCTGGGCATCACGACATAGCGGCGGATCGTGGCCCGTAGCTCGTCCAGGATCTTCTCCCCTTCCGAGGCCGGAGCCTGCGTCGGGGCGGAAGGCGGCTCCTCGGCGTGGGTTCGGGTGGCCGCGCCGGGGTCCTGGCCTTCCGCGTCGCGCAGGTGGGCGCCCGGCTGGCCGGGGATCGCGGTCACCGGCCAGTCCGTCTTGGCAGGTGCGGCGGGGGGCGTGGGTGACGTAGGTTTCAAGAGGCAGCTCCTTCTCTTGTGGCCGCGTGCGTGCAGGCCACTCGGGTCGACCGTGTGATCGCGTGTGTGGGTATTGCTGGGGCCTCCGACGTTGGCGCGTCGGGGGCTCACCCATTTCCCAGGGGCACTTGGCCGCGCCGGGGGAACACGAACAGTACGTACGACCCCCGGCACAGTCCAGCGCTTCTGTGTCAGTTCAGCGCAGAACGCTCTGATACCTCCCCTCGCCCTCAAGCGGCCAGACCCAGCAGGTTCAGCAGGTCCGCCGTCACCACGCGGTACCCGTTGCCCAACCGGAGCACCTTGCACGGGTACTGGTCGCGCTTCGCCAGCTCATAGCCCTTGCTCCGCCCGATCCCCAGAGCACGGTTGCCCGTCTCCAGGTCAATGGATACCGGAAGGGCCAACAACTGATCCCGGCTCATCGCTTTCGACCCGGTTCCAGTCGGGTTATCGCGCACGCGGCGCTCCTCTCGTCACAGCCCACGGCGAACACGTCATCGCATCCGGCTCCAGGCGTATGACTTCAATGATGAAAAAGCTAATGTGTCTTCATGACACAACGCCGTTTCGATGATGAAGACGAGGACGCCTTCCCGGAATGGGTCGACCGGGTCAAGCAAAACGTCGCCGGCGAGGTCCGGCGACGAAGGAAGGAGATGCGCTGGAGCGCACAGCGACTGGCCGACCGCTGCGAAGAGCTCGGTCACCCCATCCCGCGCAACGTGATCGCCAACCTGGAATCAGGCCGCAGGGCCAACCTGCCCTTGGTCGACGTCATGATCCTGGCCGCCGCCCTGTACACATCCCCGATCTGCCTGATCTTCCCGGTCGGCTACGTCGAGGAGACCCAGGAACTTCCCTTCCACGAGCTCATCCCGACTTGGGAGGCCATGCGGAAGTTCACCGCCGAGGAGCCCGGCCGCGACGCCCTCGACTCCGGACTGATCCCCGACTTCAACCGGCACGCCAGCCTGGTCCGCACCGTCGAGGCCGCCCTGAACGAGGTGGAGCGGGCTGAGTTCGCGGTGAAGACGGCGACCACACCCACCCAGCGCGAGGAAGCCGAACGCCGGAAGGACGACTACGCCAAGCGTGCCGACCAAGCCAAGTGGAGCCTCCTTGGTCTCCGCGAGGACATCCGCGAAGAGGGCGCCACCCCGCCAGGGCTGCCACCAACACTCACCGACATCGACCCACCCGACACCGACGACGAGGACGAGGACGACATTTGAAGGGCTCCACCTACCGCCGCTGTTCCTGCCGCGACCCCAAGACCGGCAAGGAACTCGGCACTTCCTGCCCCAAGCGCAACAGCAGGAACCACTGCACCTACTCCATACGCCAGGAGCTGCCGCCCCACGATGACGACAGCCGAAGGTCCTTCGCCCGTGGCGGGTACAGCAGCCTCAAGGCAGCCCAGGCCGACCTCGACCACGTACGAGCCCTCCTGGGGCTTGTAGACGCCGACGACCCCGAAGGCATACAGCTGGTCGCCGAGATGCTCGCCGAAGTCAGCGGCGAGAAGCTGCCTCTGCCGGACATCGAGGAGACCCGGCGGCGACTCAAGGCCGGCCAAGACCTCGTCGGCAGCCTGACCGTCGCTGAGTGGCTGGACCGGTGGCTGGCGGGCAAGCGGATCCGGAAGTCGGGCATCAGCCGCTACGAGACCGACATCCGCGTGCACCTCAAGCCGCACATCGGGCACCGGCGCCTTGACCGACTGCGGGTCAGCCACCTGAGCGAGATGTTCACGGCCATCGCCGACGGCAACGCCGAGGTCCTGGAGCAGAACGCCCAGCGGCGGGCTGCCGTGGATGAGTTGGCGACCATCCCATGGAAGGGGGCCGAGAACCGTGCTCGCCGGAAGGCGCTGAAGGCGGCTCTCGACGCGATGCCGGCCTTCCGACGGGTGACCGGCCCTGCCACGCGCCAGCACGTGAAGGCCACGCTCCGCGCGTCCCTGAACGACGCGATCGGGCAGCAGATCATCACGTTCAACCCGGCGGCCCACGTCGAGATCGATCCGGTGCGCAAGCCGAAGGCGCTGGTGTGGACGGACGAGCGGGTCGCCAAGTGGGAGCAGACCGGCGAGAAGCCCTTTCCGGTGATGGTCTGGACGCCGGAACAGACCGGCGCCTTCCTCGACTTCGTCGCCGGCGACCGGCTGTACGCCATGTGGCACCTGATCGCGTTCCGCGGCCTGCGGCGGGGTGAGGCGTGCGGACAGCCGTGGTCGGAGACCAATCTCGACCGGCACTCCCTCACCGTGACTGGGCAGCTCGTCCAGGACGGCTGGGAGGTCGAGGCGTCCGAGCCGAAGACGGATAGCGGCTTCCGCGTCGTCGCGCTCGACGATGACACCGTCGGGGTCCTGGAGTGGCACCGCAAGCAGCAGGAAGCCGACCGTGCGGAGTGGGGGTCGGCCTGGGTGAACACCGGGCTCGTCTTCACCCAGGAGGACGGCTCCTGGCTGCACCCAGGGAAGGTGACCGATCTCTTCGAGCGGCTGGTGGCCGCCTCCGGGCTGCCGCCGATCCGGTTGCACGATCTTCGACACGGGGCGGCAACGCTCATGCTGGCGGCCGACATCGACATCAAGATCGTGTCGGACACCCTCGGGCACAGTGACACCCGGATCACGCGCGACATCTACCAGAGCGTGCTTCCCCATGTCGGCAAGAGCGCCGCCGAGGCCACAGCCAAGCTGGTCCCCCTCCAGCGCAAGGCCGAGCAGGAAGAGCAGGCCCGCAAGGCCGCCAAGAAGGCCAAGCAAGCCGCGAAGTCGAAGGGCAAGGGGAAGAAGAAGGGCAAGGCCGAGAAGACCGCTAAGAAGGGCTGACGGCCCCTCCGCTCACGCATCGCTCACGCACGGGGTTTCGGGCCCCAGGCGAAGCACGCGCCAGCTGACCTCGGAAAAAGCAAAACCCCCAGGTCACGGCGAGTGAGTCCTGGGGGTTCTACAGAGCCGCCTTCGGGATTCGAACCCGAGACCTACGCATTACGAGTGCGTTGCTCTGGCCAGCTGAGCTAAGGCGGCACCGCTGGGAAGACAAGAATTTCCCTGGCGGGAGGCTCTCATCAGCAGCGGCGCCAAGTCTACAGGGTTAAACGGGGTGCCCCGAACCGGGTCCGTCGGGGCGCGGATTCGGTGGGGTCGGGCCCGGTCAGCAGCGCTTTCCGTCCTTCGGCGCGACGCCCTGGAGGAGGTACTGGTTGATGGCGGTGTCGATGCAGTCGCTGCCGCGTCCGTACGCCGTGTGGCCGTCGCCGTCGTACGTCAGGAGGGTGCCGGAGTCGAGCTGGCCGGCCAGGGCCTGGGCCCACTTGTACGGGGTCGCCGGGTCCCGCGTGGTGCCGACCACCACGATCGGCGCCGCGCCCTTCGCGGGCAGCGCCTTCGCCTCGCCCGTGGCCTTCACCGGCCAGTACCCACAGTTCAGCGAGGCCCAGGCCAACCCCGCGCCGAACACCGGTGAGGCCTTCGCGAAGGACGGCAGCGCGGCGTCGACGGCGTCCGGGCCGGTGAAGGCGGGCGGCTGGTCGAGGCAGTTCACGGCGGCGTTCGCGAACATCAGGTTCGCGTACTTCCCGTCCGCCCCGCGCTCGTAGTAGCTGTCGGCCAGGGCCAGCAGCCCCGCGCCGTCGCCGTCCATGGCGTTGGTGAGGGCTTCGCGCAGCTGCGGCCAGGCGCTCTCGTCGTACAGCGCCGCGATCACGCCCGTCGTCGCGAGCGACTCGCCCAGCGGGCGGGAGGCATCACCGGACGGGACCGGCTGCGCGTCGAGCTTGCGGAAGAACTCCTTCAGGCGCTGCGCGACGGCGTCCGGATCGCCCTGACCCAGCGGGCAGTCGGACTGCTTCGCGCAGTCCGTGGCGAAGGACCGGAAGGCGGTCTCGAAGCCCGCCGTCTGGTCCCGGTTGAGGTCGATCGCCGGCCGGGAGGGGTCCATCGCGCCGTCCAGCACCAGCCGCCCGACGCGGTCCGGGAAGAGGTCGGCGTACGTCGCGCCGAGGAAGGTGCCGTACGAGGCCCCGACGTAGTTGAGCTTCTCGTCGCCCAGCACCTCGCGGAGCATGTCCATGTCCCGGGCGGCGTCGACGGTGGAGACGTGCGGCAGGATCCGCTGCGAGCGGGTCTGGCAGCCCGCGGCGAACTCCTTGAACGCGGCCACCAGCCGGGCCCGCTCCGCCTTGTCGTCCGGCGTCTGGTCCACCTGGGTGAACTTGTCCATCTGCGGTCCGGTCAGGCACTCGACGGGGTTGCTGCGATCCACCCCGCGCGGGTCGAAGGACACCATGTCGTACTGGGCGCGCACGGCCGCCGGGTAGCCGATGCCCGCGTACGCCTGGAGGTAGCCGATGCCGGAGCCGCCCGGCCCGCCCGGGTTGACCAGGAGCGAGCCGAGCTTCTTGCCGGGGCCGGTGGCGGTGCGGCGGGCGACCGCGAGGTCGATGTCCTGGCCGGCGCCCGGGTTCCCGTAGTCCAGCGGCGCCTTCATCGTGGAGCACTGGAAGCCGGGGACACCGCACGCGCGCCAGCTCAGCTTCTGCTCGTAGTACGGACGCAGCCCGGCCGGGACCGCGGACGAACCCGCCGAGGCGGCCACCCCCGAACCGCCGGACGTGCACCCGGAGAGCAGCAGCCCGGCGGCCGCGATCACGGTCCCGGTGGTACGCAGCAGGCGACTGGTGTCCATGCCAGGAGCCTACGGCTCGGGCCCGCCCGCCGTCGGGTGGAAGCGGTCCGGGCAGCGGACGGCCGAGCCGGAAAAGCCCGTCGCCCGCCCGAAAAGCCCGTCGCCCGCCCGGCAGAGCCCGTCACCCGCCCGGAGCGGCCCGTCCCGCGCGGCCCGCACCGGACCGCTCGTACGGGTGAACCACCGAGGCGGGCCCGGGCCCGGACCGGTGCCACCCGTAGGCCTCGTCAGCCCGCGCGCAGCGCCATCGTCATGGCCTCGACGGCGAGCAGCGGCGCCACGTTCCGGTCGAGGGCGGTCCGGCAGGCGATGATCGCCTCGATCCGCCGCAACGTGCGCTCGGGACCCGAGGCGCGGGCGATCCGGTCGAGGTCCGGCCGTATCTCCTCGTTCGCGATGGCGAGGCCGGATCCGAGTTGGAGGGCCAGCACGTCCCGGTAGAAGCCGGTCAGGTCGGTCAGCGCCAGGTCGAGGCTGTCGCGCTGGGTACGGGTGCGGCGGCGCTTCTGGCGGTCCTCGAGTTCCTTCATCACGCCCGCGGTGCCGCGCGGCATCCGGCTGCCCGCTCCGGCGCCGGCGCCGAGCGCCGCCCTCAGTTCCTCGGTCTCCTTGCCGTCGACCTCCTCCGCGACCTGCTTGGCGTCCTCCGCGGCCGCGTCGACGAGTTCCTGCGCGGCCTTGAGGCAGCCGCCCACGTCGTCCACGCGCAGCGGGAGCCGCAGGACGGCGGTGCGCCGGCTCCGGGCCGCCTCGTCGGTGGCGAGCCGCCGGGCCCGCCCGATGTGCCCCTGGGTGGCTCGGGAGGCCGCCGCAGCGGCCGCGGGCTCGACCCCGTCGCGCCGCACCAGGAGATCGGCGACCGCCTCCACGGACGGGGTACGCAGGGTCAGGTGCCGGCAGCGGGACCGGATGGTGGGCAGCACGTCCTCCAGGGAAGGCGCGCACAGCAGCCACACCGTCCGCGGAGCGGGTTCCTCCACGGCCTTCAGGAGCACGTTCCCGGCGCCTTCGGTGAGCCGGTCGGCGTCTTCGAGGACGATGACCTGCCAACGCCCGACGGCCGGGGAGAGCTGGGCCCGACGGACGAGGCTGCGGGTCTCCTTGACGCCGATGGACAGCAGGTCGGTACGGACGATCTCCACGTCGGCGTGCGTACCGATCACGGTGGTGTGGCAGCCGTCGCAGAACCCGCAGCCGGGTTCACCGCCGAGGGCGCGGTCGGGGCTGACGCACTGGAGTGCGGCCGCGAAGGCGCGGGCCGCCGTGGCCCGCCCGGAGCCGGGCGGTCCGGTGAACAGCCAGGCGTGCGTCATCTTGGACGTGGCGGGTACGGGGGTGCCGGCCGCGGTGGCGGTGACCAGGGTGTCGGCGTCCCGGGCGGCGGCGGCCAGCTGCGCCTGCACGCGGTCCTGTCCCACGAGGTCGTCCCATACGGGCATCCCGCCCACCACCCTTCCCACTCCGTGTCGATCCGGGGTCGTGCGACCCCGTTGGCCGTGCGGCCCGCCCGCTGTGCGAACCGGCCGCCGCCCGAAGTCCGGGCGGCCGTCGGCGGCCACGCGCGTGCCGTTCCCATTGTGGCGCCCGCCACCGACAATCCCGGCCGCTCCGCGATCCGCTCGCCGCCGTCAGCGTCCGTGGCGCCGCACCGCGTCAGCGCCTGCGCCGACGCACCGCGTCAGCGCCTGCGCCGCGGGCGGCGCCCCTCGTCCTCGTCGTCATCGTCGCGGCGCGAGCCCAGCAGTTCGTCCGCCAGGGTCGGCAGGTCGTCCATCGGGGTCGCCTCCGCCCAGTCGGAGGGCTCGCGGCGCGGCCGGCCGTCCTCCCCGAGGACGGGGAGCTCGCGGGTCACGTCGTTCCCGGCGTCACGGAAGATGCCGGGCGGAACCCGCTCCGTCGGGTTCTCCTCCGACCGGCGGGCCGTCGGCCGCGACGCGGAGCCGCTCCGACCGCCGGACCCGGTGGCCGGCGCGGCCGGCGCGGTCCGCCGACCAGCGGCCCCGGACGGACCCGTGGCCCCGGAATCACCCGGACCCGCCGCCCCGTCGGGTCGTACGGCGGGCAGCACCGCCGTCTCGTCCGACGCTCCGGCCGCGCCCCGCGGCGGATCGACCTTCGGCACCGGGACGGTCTGGGTCACGTCGTCCGGCTGGACGACCCGCCTGACCACCGGCGTCTCGACGGTGACCGCGTCGTCCGGCAGCGGACCCTTCCGCATGCCGACCTTGGGAGCGGACGCCGAACCCGCGGGCCCGGATGCAGCAGGCCTCGAAGCCGCAGGCCCCGCAGCCGCAGGCCCCGGCGCCGAAGCAGCCGGCGGCGCCGAAGCAGCCGCCGCCGCAGCGGACGCGGCCGCCGCGGCAGCCGCCGAAGCCTCCGCCTGCCGGCGTGCCTCCTCGGCCCTCAGCAGGGCCTCCTCGGCGCGACGCTGCTTCTCCAGCCTCCGCGCCTCGGCCTCGGCACGCAGCCGGGCCTCCTCCGCCTCCTGGAGCCGGAGCCGTTCCTGCTCGGCGGCGCGGGCCTTCGCCTCCGCCTCGACGCGCAGCCGTTCGGCCTCGGCCCGGGCCCGGGCCTCCTCCTCGACGCGCAGCCGCTCTTCCTCCGCCTTGCGGGCGGCCTCCGCCTCGGCCCTGATCCGGGCCTCCTCGGCCTCCCGGGCCAACCGGGCCTCTTCCTCTGCCTTCAGCCGGGCCTCCTCCGCCTTGCGGGCGGCCTCCGCCTCGGCCTTGCGCCGGGCCTCCTCCTCCGCGAGTCGGCGGGCCTCGATCTGCGCCGCCACCTCTGCTTCGGACAGCGGCAGCATCCGGTCCAGGCGGTGCCGTACGACGGTGGTCACCGAACCCGGCTCCTGGCCCGCGTCGACGACCAGGTAGCGGCCGGGGTCGGCCGCCGCGAGCGTCAGGAATCCGGCGCGCACCCGCTGGTGGAACTCCGCCGGCTCCGACTCCAGTCGGTCGGGCGCCTCGGTGAAACGTTCCCGGGCGGTCTCCGGGGACACGTCGAGCAGGACGGTCAGGTTCGGTACGAGTCCGCCGGTGGCCCAGCGGGAGATCCGGGCGATCTCGGTCGGGGCGAGGTCGCGGCCGGCGCCCTGATAGGCCACGGAGGAGTCGATGTAGCGGTCGGAGATGACCACGGCGCCGCGCTCCAGCGCGGGCCGGACGACCGTGTCCACGTGCTCCGCGCGGTCGGCGGCGTACATCAGCGCCTCGGCGCGGTTCGACAGCCCGGCGGAGGACACGTCGAGCAGGATCGAGCGGAGCCGCTTGCCGACCGGCGTGGCTCCCGGTTCGCGGGTCACGACGACCTCGTGCCCCTTGCCCCGTATCCAGTCGGCGAGGGCCTCCGCCTGGGTGGACTTGCCGGCCCCGTCACCGCCTTCGAGGGCGAGGAAGAACCCGGTCGTGGAGGGGGCCTGGACCGGGTCGCCGCCGCGCAGCGCCTCGCGCAGGTCGCGGCGCAGCGGTACTCCGCCGCGGTCGTCGGCCTTGGTGAGGACCACCACGGCGACGGGCAGCAGCAGCGCGCCGACGAGCATCAGCGTGAAGGCCGCGCCACCGTACGCGACCACGACCTCGCCCCCGCCCACCCGGTGCGGGCCGATCGCGGCGGCGAGCAGCGGCGCCACGACGGCGCCCAGCGCCACCGCGACCCGGACCGCGGCCTGGAGGTGCTCGGTGACCCGGGCCCGCCGGAACTCCTCGGTCTCCTGGTCCAGCAGGGTGTGCCCGGTGTTGGCGGCGACGCCCGCGGCGGTACCGGCGAGCAGGGCCAGGAACACCACGGTGGCCGTGTCCGGGACGAGCCCGATCAGCAGCAGTGCGAGGCCGGTCACGCCCGTGGCCAGGGCCAGCAGGCGGCGCCGCGACAGCGTGGGCAGCACCTTGCCGGCCTGGGTGGCACGAATGCCGAGGGCGGTGCCGCCGACGAGGGCGAGCACCAGCAGGGCGTACGCGGCGGGACCGGCGCCCAGGTCGAAGGCCAGCAGCACGGCGACGGAAGCGGCGGAAGCCACCGCTCCGGCGACGGCCGCGCCGGCCAGGACGAACAGTCGCAGGGTTCCCGTACGCCCCTTCTCGCGCTGGTCGCCCGCCTTGGGGGCCCGCAGGCCCTCCAGCGGGGACCGCGGCCGCGGGGTCTTCGTCGCGGGCAGCACCAGCGGCAGCAGCAGCGAGACGGACGCGGCGAACAGGCCGGCCGCCACGTACGAACCGAGCGCCGCCTGGTTCGCGGCGAACCAGTCCACACCCAGACCCAGGGCCCGCCCCACGAGGGTCGCGGCGAGCAGCGCGCCGGCGGCGACGGGCATCGCCGCGAAGGCCGTACGCAGCGTCAGGCGCCGCAGGGCGTCGAGGTGGTCCGGGAGCGGCCGTACGGTCGCCCCCTCGGGCGGCGGCTCCGGCAGCAGCGCGGGCGCGGCGCTCTCCTTGGCCAGCGTCCACACCCGCTCGGCGGCGCCGGCGACGAAGACGGTGGCGAGCAGCGCGGTCGTGGCCTGCCCGGGGATCCAGTCGAGCCAGAGCGGGGCGACGACGAACAGGCAGATCCGCAGCCCGTCGGCCCCGACCATCGTCCAGCGGCGGTCCAGCCTGCCCCCGGGGGCGGTGAGCTTGGCCAGCGGGCCGAGCAGTACCGCTCCGAACAGCACGGTGGCGAGGATCCGCACGCCGAAGACGGCGGCGACGGCGAAGGCCGCTCCCCGGTAACCGTCGCCGAAGACGCCTCCCGGGGCCGCGCCGACGGCCGCCTGGAGCGTCAGCAACACCAGGACGAGCAGGGCGAGGGCGTCGCCGATGCCGCTCACCAGCTGTGCGCTCCACAGCCGGCGGAGTCTGGGGGTGCGCAGCAGTGCGCGCACCGCTCGCTCGCGGGAGTCCGCGGCCAGGGCTTCGTCGTAGGCGGTGTTCTCGGCGTCGGTCACGACCGTCGGCTGCTCGGCTCGCGTCATCCGCCCAGCCTATCCGCTGTCCCTGGCGGTTGCGTTGGCCTGTGGACAGGGCCTCGTGTGACCCCGCACCCACTCGTCCCGCACCCCGGTCCGGCATGCCCGAGGGCCCCGCGCGGATCGCGCGGGGCCCTCGGAAAAACGAACCGAAACCCGGACGGAAGGACCGGGAACGGACGGAAGCACGAGCCTCCCGATCGAGCCGCCCGGACCGAGCCCGGCGACCCGCCCGACCCGCCCGCTACGCCCGACCCGCCCGCTCCCCCGACCCGGCCGCTACGCCTCCGACGCCGGAACGGCCGCCGTCTTCTTGGCCGTCGTCGCCTTCTTCGCCGCCGCCGTCTTCGTGGCGGCGGTCGTCTTCTTGGCCGCCGTCGTCTTCTTCGCGGCGGTCTTGGTGGCCGTCGCCTTCTTCGCCGGGGCCTTCTTGGCCGGCGCCTTCTTCGCGGGCGCCTTCTTCGCGGTCTTCTTCGCCGGGCCCTTGGCCCGCTTCTCCGCGAGCAGCTCGTAGCCCCGCTCGGGCGTGATCGTCTCGACGTCGTCGTCCCGGCGCAGCGTCGCGTTGGTCTCGCCGTCCGTCACGTACGGCCCGAAGCGGCCGTCCTTGACCACGACCGGCTTCTCGCTCACCGGGTCCGTGCCCAGCTCCTTCAGCGGGGGCTTGGCCGCGGCCCGCCCGCGCTGCTTGGGCTGCGCGTAGATGGCGAGGGCCTCGTCCAGGGTGATCGCGAAGAGCTGGTCCTCGGTCTCCAGGGACCGCGAGTCCGTGCCCTTCTTCAGGTACGGGCCGTAGCGGCCGTTCTGGGCCGTGATCTCGACGCCCTCCGCGTCCACGCCGACCACGCGCGGCAGCGACATCAGCTTGAGCGCGTCGTCGAGGGTGACGGTGTCCAGGGACATCGACTGGAAGAGGGAGGCCGTCCGCGGCTTGACCGCGTTCTTGCCCGTCTTCGGGGTGCCCTCGGGAAGGATCTCGGTGACGTACGGCCCGTAACGACCGTCCTTCGCGACGATCTGGTTCCCGCTCACCGGGTCGGCGCCCAGTTCGAATTCACCGCTCGGCTTCGCGAACATTTCCTCCGCGTACTCGACCGTCAGCTCGTCCGGAGCCATGTCGTCCGGTACGTCGGCGCGCTGGTGGCCCTCGGTGTCCTTCTCGCCGCGCTCCACGTACGGCCCGTAGCGGCCGACGCGCAGCACGATGCCGTCGCCGACGGGGAAGGAGGAGATCTCCCGGGCGTCGATCGCGCCCAGGTCCGTGACCAGCTCCTTCAGGCCGCCGAGGTGGTCGCCGTTGGCCGGGACGACCTCGGAGGCCTCCTCGGAACCGAAGTAGAAGCGCTTGAGCCACGGCACGGACTGGGCCTCGCCCCGCGCGATGCGGTCGAGGTCGTCCTCCATCTTCGCCGTGAAGTCGTAGTCGACGAGCCGCCCGAAGTGCGTCTCCAGGAGGTTCACCACGGCGAACGACAGGAAGGACGGCACGAGGGCCGTGCCCTTCTTGAAGACGTAGCCGCGGTCGAGGATCGTGCCGATGATCGACGCGTACGTCGACGGGCGGCCGATCTCCCGCTCTTCGAGCTCCTTGACCAGCGAGGCCTCGGTGTAGCGGGCCGGCGGCTTCGTCGCGTGGCCGTCGACGGTGATCTCGTCGGCCGACAGCGCGTCGCCCTCGGCGACCTGCGGCAGCCGCTTCTCACGGTCGTCGAGCTCGGCGTTCGGGTCGTCGGCGCCTTCGACGTAGGCCTTCATGAAGCCGTGGAAGGTGATCGTCTTGCCGGAGGCGCTGAACTCGGCGTCCCGGCCGTCCGACGCGGCGCCGCCGATCTTCACGGTCACCGAGTTGCCGGTCGCGTCCTTCATCTGGGAGGCGACGGTCCGCTTCCAGATGAGCTCGTACAGGCGGAACTGGTCGCCGGTCAGACCGGTCTCGGCCGGGGTGCGGAAACGATCACCCGAAGGCCGGATCGCCTCGTGCGCCTCCTGCGCGTTCTTGACCTTGCCGGCGTATACGCGCGGCTTCTCCGGCAGGTAGTCGGCCCCGTACAGCTGGGTGACCTGCGCGCGGGCCGCGTTCACCGCGGTGTCGGAGAGCGTCGTGGAGTCCGTACGCATGTAGGTGATGAAGCCGTTCTCGTACAGCTTCTGGGCCACCTGCATGGTCGCCTTCGCGCCGAAGCCCAGCTTGCGCGAGGCCTCCTGCTGGAGCGTCGTCGTGCGGAAGGGGGCGTACGGGGAGCGGCGGTAGGGCTTGGAGTCGACCGACCGGACCGCGAACGACGTCTGCTCCAGCGCGGCGGCGAGCGCCCGGGCGTTCGCCTCGTCGAGGTGCAGCACCTCGCTCTTGAGCTGCCCGGTCGAGCCGAAGTCGCGGCCCTGGGCGACGCGCTTGCCGTCGACCGTGTTCAGCCGGGCGACCAGCGTGGAGGGGTCGGAGGCGTCACCGGCGCGGCCGGTGGCGAAGGTGCCGGTCAGGTCCCAGTACTCGGCGGAGCGGAAGGCGATGCGCTCGCGTTCCTTCTCCACGACCATGCGCGTGGCCACCGACTGGACGCGGCCCGCCGACAGCTTCGGCATGACCTTCTTCCACAGGACCGGCGAGACCTCGTAGCCGTAGAGGCGGTCGAGGATGCGGCGGGTCTCCTGGGCGTCGACCATGCGCTGGTTGAGCTCGCGCGGGTTGGCGACGGCGTCGCGGATCGCGTCCTTGGTGATCTCGTGGAAGACCATGCGGTGGACGGGGACCTTGGGCTTGAGGACCTCTTGCAGGTGCCACGCGATGGCTTCGCCCTCGCGGTCCTCATCGGTGGCGAGGAAGAGTTCGTCGGACTCGGCCAGCAGGTCCTTGAGCTTGCGGACCTGCGCCTTCTTGTCCGCGTTGACGACGTAGATCGGCTGGAAGTCGTGCTCGACGTCCACGCCGAGACGGCGCACCTCGCCGGTGTACTTGTCGGGAACCTCGGCCGCGCCGCTGGGGAGGTCGCGGATGTGCCCGACGCTCGCCTCGACGACGTATCCCGGGCCGAGGTAGCCCTTGATCGTCTTCGCCTTGGCAGGGGACTCGACGATGACGAGTCGGCGGCCGCCCTTTGCGGTCTCGCTAGTCGGGGACAACTTGGCTCTTCTCTCCGGTCGGCACTCGGTCGCAGTACGGCGACGCTGCGGAGTGTGACGGTACAACCCGCCCCCGTGTCAAACGGCACAAGCCCGCAACGGCCACTCGAACGGTAACCCGACAAGTGCCGTTTCTGCCGCCCGGATGCCGCGCCGGACCCCTTCCGGTCACCGACCGGGGTGGCCCGAGGGCCGTCTGGCCCCGCCCCCGCACCCGTCTCGACGTCGGGTTTCACCCCGTACGGAGATCATCGGCGAGTCCGCCTCAGAAGCGCTGGAGGCACCAGACGCCGAGGGCCAACGCCCCGGCGCCGGCCAGTAGGGCCAGCGGTACGGCCACGACGGGGCGCACGCCCTCAGCCACCGGAGCGCGGTGCAGGGCGCGCGCCCCCGTCCAGACCAGCAGAGCGGCCCCGAACAGCAGGAACACGGCCGCCGCGAAGATCGCCGGACCGCGTTCCATGCCGTTCCCCTTTACCCCTGGACCGCTCGGGGATCCCCCCGGATCCCGCTGCCCCGGAGCCTGCCGGCCGTGGGGATACGGCGGGCGAACCCCGGGTTACATCACGGGTACGCGGAGAAGTCCCGAAGCCCCCGGGGAGGCCCGGAGAGGCCTCAGGAAGCGCCTTCGCCCGCCAGCGGCTCCAGGAAGCCCTGCTCCACCAGCAGCCGGATCGCCTCCGGGGTGCGGTCGCGCAGGACGACCGGATCCTCCTCCATCAGCTGGGCGATCGCGTCGAGGATCCGGCCCGCGCTGAGTGAGCCGTCACACACTCCGGCGAAGCCCGCCCCGACCGTGTCGACCTTGGTGGCCCGCCGCATGCCGCGGTTCTGCCGCAGCACCACGTGCTCCGGGTCCTCCGCCCCGGGCGCGCCGACCTGCTCCTGGACGACCTCGGCGGTCAGCCGGAAGTAGCCGGCCAAGAGGGCCGCGTCGTCGTGTTCGCGCAGGTAGTCCTGGCGCGCGAAGTGCGCCAGGACGGAATCGCCCAGCGGCTGCTCCACCGAGTGGGGCCACTCCTCGACCACGATCGAGGGCTCCGCCGCGTCGGTGCGGCGCAGGGTGATCCAGCCGAAGCCGACGGCCTTGGTGCCGCGGGCCTCGAACTCGTCCAGCCATTCCTCGTACCGGCGGGTGTACTCGGCCGGGTCGGCGCGGTGGTCGCCCGCGTCACGGAGCCACAGCTCCGCGTACTGCGTCACGTCCTGCACGTCACGCTGCACGATCCAGGCGTCGCAGCCGCGCGGCACCCAGGAGCGGAGCCGGTCGTGCCAGTCCTCGCCCTCCACGTGCTGCCAGTTGCCGAGGAACTGGGCGTACCCGCCGGGGTTGAGGTGCGCGCCCGCCTGCTGGACCAGCGTCCGGCACAGGTCGTCGCCGCCCATGCCGCCGTCGCGGTAGGTCAGTCGGGCGCCGGGGGAGATCACGAACGGCGGGTTCGAGACGATCAGGTCGTACGTGGCGTCCCCGACGGGCTCGAAGAGCGAGCCGGCCAGCAATTCGGCCTCCGGCGCACCCGAGAGAGCCAGCGTCAAACGGGTGAACTCCAGGGCGCGCGGGTTGACATCGGTGGCGGTGACCCGGGTCGCGTGCTGGGCGGCGTGCAGCGCCTGGATACCGGATCCGGCGCCGAGGTCGAGGGCGGACCCGACGGGGATCCGCACGGTGATGCCGGCCAGCGTGGTGGACGCCCCGCCCACCCCGAGGACCACGCCCTCCTCCCGGCTGCCGATCCCGCCGGCCCCGCCGACGGCGCAGCCGAGGTCCGAGACGATGAACCAGTCCTCGCCCTCGGGGCCGCCGTACGGGCGTACGTCGACGGTGGCGTGCACCTCGTCGCCCTCGCCCCGCAACCAGCCGCCGGCGAGGGCGGCCTCGACGGGCAGCGCGGCCGCGGCGTGCACGTACGGCACGGGCTGCTGGAGGAGGAAGAGCCGGACCAGGCTCGCGAGCGGGGTGTCGCCGGCGGTGCGCGTGGCCCGCAGGGCGGGCACCGTCTCGCTGCGGGCCAACGCCGCGTAGGCGGGGGCGCCGAGCAGGTCGAGCAGCCCGTCGGCGGTGAAACCGGCGGCGAGCAGCGCGGCGCGGAGTTCGGCGGCGCGGTCGGACGAGGGAAGACTGGTGGTACTCACGCGTCCATTGTGGCCGCTGGGACCGGCAAACCGAACGACCCCCGACACACGGCAGGGCGGCCGGCTCCCCGAGGGAACTCCGGCCGCCCGGAGCGGCGATCGACCCGCGCCGCGAGCAACCCCTGGAGGGGATCGCCTGCGCGCGATGCTCCCGTACGGCGGCCAACCAGTACGACGGTCAGCCAGTACGGCGGTCAACCGTCGGGCGATCGCGCCGCGCGGCGGTGGGCCCGTACGTCCGCCCGCCCGCGCGGCGGCCCGCCCGTACGGCGACCGGCCCGTACGGCGATCAGCCCGTACGGCGATCAGCCCGTCGCGGGCGTGGTGACCTGGCAGCCCTTCTGGCCGTAGATCACCTTGAGCCCCGTGGACTCCAGCTTCTGCTTGCTCGCCGTCTCGTTGGCCGCGACCTCGGTCAGCCCGCCGGCCACCTGCTGGAGCCCTTCCGCGAACTTGCTCTGGTCCTTCGCGTCGAGCGCGTCGATCTTCGTCTTCAGTTCGGTGTAGCTCTTGGCGATCTGGTCGTAGCTCTTCACCACGGCGTCCTGCGCGCTCTTGCCGTCCTTGACCGGCGCCTCGCCGGCCGCGGTCAGCGCCCCGCCCATGGACTTGTAGGCGTCGGACAGCGACTGGAACGCGGCCGAGTCGGTCTGCTGGACCTCTTCGGGCTTGTTGCTCTGGGTGGCCACCCGCTTCAACTCGTCATTGGTGGTCTTGATCTTGGTGAGCTCGGGCTCCCACTTGTCACAGACCTTCTTGGCCCAGGCGTCGGCCTTCTGCTTGCTGTCGTCTTCCCCGTCGCCGCCGCAGCCGGACAGGACGAGCATCAGTACCGCACCGCCGGACACCGCGGCCGCAAACTTCTTGTTCACCGGATTGGTCCCTTCGAAGGCTCTCGGCCCGGAAGATACACGCCCGCCCTCCGCAGACGCACAAAGGCGGACAGACGACGCGTCGCTACGCGTCGCCCGTCCGCCGTTCGGGCGCATCTTCGAGCCGATCGCCCGAGGAGTTCAGCGCCCGGGAGCGCGCGACACCGGGGGCCGGAGCCCCGAAGGCCGCGGCTCCGGAGCGGGAGCCGGTGGTCGGGGCGTCAGGACACCACCGCCGGGCCCGGGGACTGGGCGGCCCGCTCGGCCTTCGCTTCCTCGTCCTCCCCCTCGTCGCCGACGGCGATGCCCCGGCGCTTGGAGACGTACACCGCGCCGATGATCACACCGATGGCGAGGATCGCCACGATGGCCCGTACCGTCGGGCTGGTGTCGTCCCCGTAGCTGAACTGGACCACCGCCGGGGCGATCAGCAGCGCCACCAGGTTCATCACCTTGAGCAGCGGGTTGATGGCCGGGCCGGCGGTGTCCTTGAACGGGTCGCCGACCGTGTCGCCGATGACGACGGCGGCGTGCGACTCGCTGCCCTTGCCCCCGTGGTGCCCGTCCTCGACGAGCTTCTTCGCGTTGTCCCACGCGCCACCGGAGTTGGCGAGGAACACGGCCATCAGCGTGCCGGTGCCGATGGCACCCGCGAGGAAGGAACCGAGCGCGCCGACGCCCAGCGAGAAGCCCACCGCGATCGGGGTGAGGACGGCGAGCAGCCCCGGCGTGGCGAGTTCGCGCAGGGCGTCCTTGGTGCAGATGTCCACGACGCGGCCGTACTCGGGCTTCTCGGTGTAGTCCATGATCCCGGGGTGCTCGCGGAACTGCCGGCGCACCTCGTGGACGACGGCGCCGGCCGAGCGGGACACGGCGTTGATGGCCAGGCCCGAGAACAGGAACACGACGGCCGCGCCCAGGATCAGGCCGACCAGGTTGTTCGGCTGGGCGATGTCGAGGCTGAGGTTCATCTCGCCCGCCTTGGCCCCGACCTCCTTGACGGCTCCGGCGATCGCGTCGTTGTACGAGCCGAACAGCGCGGCCGCGGCCAGGACGGCGGTGGCGATGGCGATGCCCTTGGTGATGGCCTTGGTGGTGTTGCCGACGGCGTCCAGGTCGGTGAGCACCTGCGCGCCCGCTCCCTCGACGTCGCCGGACATCTCCGCGATGCCCTGCGCGTTGTCCGAGACCGGACCGAAGGTGTCCATCGCGACGATGACGCCGACGGTGGTCAGCAGTCCGGTGCCGGCCAGCGCCACGGCGAAGAGCGCCAGCATGATCGACGTACCGCCGAGCAGGAAGGCCCCGTACACACCGAGGCCGATCAGCAGCGCCGTGTAGACCGCCGACTCCAGGCCGACGGAGATGCCGGCCAGGATGACGGTGGCCGCGCCGGTCAGGGAGGACTTGCCGATGTCCCGGACGGGACGACGGTTGGTCTCGGTGAAGTAGCCGGTCAGCTGCTGGATCAGGGCGGCGAGCACGATGCCGATCGCGACGGCGACGATCGCCAGGACCCGCGGGTCACCCGGGTGGTTCGCGATGGCGGCGTCCTCGACCCCGACGAGCTCCTTGTACGTGCCCGGCAGGTACGCGTAGACGGCGATGCCGACGAGCACCAGGGAGATCGCCGCGGAGATGAAGAAGCCGCGGTTGATGGCGGTCATGCCGCTGCGGTCGGACCGGCGCGGGGAGACCGCGAAGATGCCGATCATGGCGGTGACGACGCCGATGGCGGGCACGATCAGCGGGAAGGCGAGCCCGAGGTCGCCGAAGGCCGCCTTGCCCAGGATGAGCGCGGCCACGAGGGTGACGGCGTACGACTCGAAGAGGTCGGCGGCCATCCCCGCGCAGTCGCCGACGTTGTCGCCCACGTTGTCGGCGATGGTCGCGGCATTGCGCGGATCGTCCTCCGGAATGCCCTGTTCGACCTTGCCGACCAGGTCGGCGCCGACGTCGGCGGCCTTGGTGAAGATGCCGCCGCCGACGCGCATGAACATGGCGATCAGCGCGGCGCCGAGGCCGAAGCCCTCCAGGACCTTGGGCGCGTCGGCCGCGTAGACCAGGACGACGCAGGACGCGCCGAGCAGGCCGAGGCCGACCGTGAACATGCCCACCACACCACCGGTGCGGAAGGCGATCTTCATCGCCTTGTGCGACACCTCGATCAGGTCCTTGGCCGGTTCGCCCTCGGCGGGGGTGGCCTCACGGGCCGCGGCCGCGACACGGACGTTGGCGCGCACCGCGAGGCGCATGCCGATGTAGCCGGTGGCGGCCGAGAACAGCGCGCCGACGAGGAAGAAGCCGGAGCGGCCCCCACGCTGCGACCAGTCGTCGGCGGGGAGCAGGAAGAGCAGGAAGAAGACGACCGTCGCGAAGACGGCGAGGGTGCGCAACTGCCGTCCCAGGTAGGCGTTGGCGCCTTCCTGGACGGCCGCGGCGATCTTCTTCATGCTGTCGGTGCCCTCGTCGGCTGCGAGGACCTGCCGGGTCAGGATCTGGGCGACGACGAGCGCCGCCAACGCGACGACGGCGATGACGATGACGATGAGCCGATTGTCATCGGTGAGTACTGCGGCAGCCAGATCGTTTGCGCGATCCGGCGCGATAGGGGTGAAGAGCCCCGTCATTCGTCCTCCTTGACGTGATGAGCTCAAGATGTGGACGGATTGTAGGGAGCGCGACCTGATCAAAACAGTGGGCGTGAAACGGAATTGGCCCGCACTTGCTCCTCAGCAATGGATCACGTCACTCCATTACCCTCGAAAGAAGTAATGGGACAAAGACATTGACGACTGATCAACGATCTAGGGAGTTTTTATGAGAAACACAAAAGGCCCTGCTCAGCAGGGCCTTGATAAAGATCGGACGATACGATCCGCGCCACCCCCGCGGTGCGCCGGACATGTGCGGGGACGTACGTCACCCCGGGCGCGGCGCACGGGCGGAACCCGGCGGCTTTCGGGTGCCGGTGACGCCGGTGGAGGGGTGGGGGCGACGCCGGGCGGCGAAAACGCCTACCTGACGCTACGAAACCTGCCCGGACCCCGAGACGGGCCAGCTCATCCGAATCGTTCCGCCAAACTCGTCCGCCGACACGGAGACGTCGTCGACGAGCCCGCTGATCACGGCGAGACCCATCTCGTCCTCACCGTCGATGTCCGGGTCCAGGACGGCCGCGATGCCCGGAACGCCGTCGATGGCGCCACCGGGCGGCCCGGGTACCTCGTCGCCGACCTCGATGGAGAACGACTTCTCCTCCTCGGTCAGCACCACCCGGACGGGCGCGGTCAGTCCGTTGCTCCGGTGCAGTCCGACGGCACGCGAACACGCCTCGCCCACAGCGAGGCGGACCTCGTCGAGCACGGCTTCCTCCACCCCGGCCCGGCGCGCCACGGCGGCCGCGACCAGGCGGGCCGTCCGGACGTGTTCGGGCTGGGCGCTGAAGCGCAGTTCAACGGTGGCCATGTGCGTCCCCCTCGGACTACGGGCGTGACTTGACAGGGGTCCGGACCGCCCATGGCCCGGTACCCCCGCTCCTCGTCGGCGCCTGCGCCGTTTCCGGCGGCAGCCGCCAGGAGCACGTCAGTCGGTGGCTGCGACTGCGTCTTCCACCGTGGTGTGAATCGGGAACACCTTGGTCAGACCGGTGATACGGAAGATCTTCAGAATGCGCTCCTGGTTGCAGACCAGACGCAGCGAGCCCTCGTGCGCGCGGACGCGCTTGAGGCCTCCCACGAGCACACCCAGGCCCGTGGAGTCGAGGAAGTCCACTCGCTCCATGTCGACAACCAAGTGGTAGCTGCCGTCGTTCACCAACTCCACCAACTGCTCGCGCAGCTTGGGCGCGGTATACACATCAATCTCGCCACCGACCTCTACGACCATGCGGTCGCCGACAGTGCGAGTCGACAGGGACAGGTCCACGGATCCTCCAGCACCTTGCTATCGAGCGGCGCCCCCCAGGGGCCTCCCCACCCGAAGGTAGGGGAGGGATCGGCTGCCGCGATGGCATTCAATCACTTACCGGCAGGCGCGCACGACGCCTTGGGACCATTGTCCCGCACGCCAGTGACACACTCGGTTCCAATGGCCAACACTCACCGCCCCGGTCGGCCCACGGCGCCCGCGGACGCACGACCCACTCCCGACACGGTCCTGGACCGGTTGTCACGGGGGCCTTCCCGAGCTGCGCGCATCACTCATACGGAGCACTTGCCCCCTCGGGCGGGTCGTCATGCGGTCTGGCCCGATCGCATCCGAACGGATGTCGTGGCGGCGATTTCGGCTGCCGGCATCGAACATCCGTGGGAACACCAGGCGGCCGCCGCCGAGCTCGCCCTCGACGGCGAGTCGGTGGTCGTCGCCACCGGGACAGCCTCGGGCAAGTCGCTGGCCTACCTCGCCCCCGTGTTCTCCGCCCTCGCGGACGGCTCCGAGGCCCCGAACGGCCGGGGTGCGACCGCGCTCTACCTGGCCCCCACCAAGGCCTTGGCCGCCGACCAGCGGCGGGCCGTACGGGAGCTGGCGGCGCCGCTGGGCAACGCCGTCCGGCCGGCCGTGTACGACGGCGACACCCCGTTCGAGGAACGGGAGTGGGTGCGCCAGTACGCGAATTACGTCCTGACCAACCCGGACATGCTGCACCGGGGGATCCTGCCCGCCCACCCCCGCTGGGCCTCGTTCCTGAAGGCCCTGCGCTACGTCGTCATCGACGAGTGCCACACCTACCGGGGGGTCTTCGGCTCCCACGTCGCCCAGGTCCTGCGCCGGCTGCGGCGGCTGTGTGCCCGCTACGGCTCCGATCCGGTCTTCCTGCTGGCCTCCGCCACCGCGAGCGACCCGGCGGCGGCCGCGTCCCGGCTGACCGGCGTACCGGTCACCGAGGTCTCCGACGACGCCTCCCCGCGCGGCGAGGTCGTCTTCGCCCTGTGGGAGCCGCCGCTGACCGACCTCAAGGGCGAGAAGGGCGCCCCCGTACGCCGCACCGCCACCGCCGAGACCGCCGACCTGCTGACCGACCTGGTCGTCCAGGGGGTCCGCACGGTGGCCTTCGTCCGCTCCCGGCGCGGGGCGGAGCTGATCGCCGTGATCGCCCAGGAACGGCTCGCGGAGGTCGACCGCTCGCTGCCCCGGCGTGTCGCGGCGTACCGGGGCGGCTACCTGCCCGAGGAACGCCGCGCCCTGGAGCGGGCCCTGCACTCCGGCGAGCTGTTGGGTCTGGCCGCGACCACCGCCCTGGAACTGGGCGTGGACGTCTCGGGCCTGGACGCCGTCCTGATCACCGGCTACCCCGGCACCCGGGCCTCCCTGTGGCAGCAGGCGGGCCGGGCCGGACGGTCCGGACAGGGCGCGCTGGCCGTCCTGATCGCCCGCGACGACCCGCTGGACACCTACCTGGTCCACCACCCCGAGGCGCTGTTCCGGCAGCCCGTGGAGGCCACCGTCCTCGACCCGGACAACCCGTACGTCCTGGCCCCGCACCTGTGCGCGGCGGCCGCCGAGCTGCCGCTGACCGAAGCGGACCTGGACCTCTTCGGCCCGGCCGCGCACGGCCTGCTGCCCCAGCTGGAGGCCGCGAAGCTGCTGCGGCGCCGGGCGACGGCCTGGCACTGGACCCGCCGCGAGCGCGCCTCGGACCTGACCGACATCCGGGGCGGCGGCGGCCGCCCGGTGCAGATCGTCGAAGCCGCCACCGGGCGGTTGCTGGGCACGGTCGACGAGGCCGCCTCCCACACCGCCGTCCACGACGGGGCCGTCCACCTCCACCAGGGCCGCACCTACCTGGTCAAGCACCTGGACCTGGAGGATTCGGTGGCCCTCGTCGAGGAGGCGAACCCGCCGTTCTCGACCACGGCCCGCGACACCACCGCGATCTCGATCCTGGAGACCGAGACCGAGATCCCGTGGGGCGCGGCCCGGCTCTGCTTCGGTTCCGTGGAGGTCACCAACCAGGTGGTCTCCTACCTGCGCCGCAAGCTGATCACCGGCGAGGTGCTCGGCGAGGCCAAGCTGGACCTGCCGCCGCGCACCCTGCGGACCCGGGCCGTGTGGTGGACGGTCACCGAGGACCAGCTCGACGAGGCCCGGATCAACCCGGAGATCCTCGGCGGCGCCCTGCACGCCGCCGAGCACGCCTCCATCGGCCTGCTGCCGCTGTTCGCCACCTGCGACCGCTGGGACATCGGCGGTGTCTCCGTACCGCTGCATCCCGACACCCTGCTGCCCACGGTGTTCGTGTACGACGGCCACCCGGGCGGCGCCGGCTTCGCCGAGCGGGCCTTCCACACGGCACGGGCCTGGCTGACGGCCACCCGGGACGCCATCGCCGCCTGCGAGTGCGAGGCGGGCTGCCCCTCCTGCATCCAGTCCCCCAAGTGCGGCAACGGCAACGACCCCCTCCACAAACGCGGCGCCATCCGCCTCCTCACCCGCCTCCTCACTCCCACGAACGCCCCTCCACCCCCGCCCTGACCCACCGACCGACACCCAGGTCCCTACAGGCCCCACTTCGCCGCGCCACCGCCAGCGGCAGCACTGCCGACCGCCCCCCGGACGACGCCCCTGCATGGTCCGGCAGCCCGGGCATCAGGCCTTGCCGGCGCCCCACAGGAGGCAGCGGGCCCTGCCGGGCCGGGGACAGGGTCCGAGGCATGCCGGGCCGGGGACAGGGTCCGAGGCCCCACAAACCGCCCTCAGGGCGGCTGTAGGCCGTACCCCGCGCGACTGCGCGAACCATCCGGGACCAACCCAAAAGACTCCTCTGAAGTCGACTGCAAGACGCCCCCACCCCATCACCGAGATGGCCGAAAATCGCCCCTCCGTCCTCCCCAGAAGCCCCACCCGCCCACGAAGACCACTTCTGGACGGCTGACCCGCCCGGGTGACCCACCTCCAGCCACTCCCCGAGCACGCGCCCCGAATCCCCCCTTTCGGTCACCACATGCAGGGCCCGTCCGTAGCGGCATCCCAGCCTCCCAACCTGCCCTGCCGGACCTCCGTGCCCCGCCGCCCCCGCCATACCGGGCCCGGCCCTGCCGCTCCGGGCCCCGCACCGACCCCCGGCCCCGCCCCACGGCCCATTACCCGCCCGGACCACCCGGACCCGGACCCGGACCCGGCGCACCCGCCGCAGCGGGCCGGGCCGGGAAGCGGCTCGGGGTCCCGCACCGACCCCCGGCCCCGCCCTACGGCCCGCCACCCGCCCCGACCTGCCCACCCTGACCCGGCGCATCCGCGCGGCCCATGCCACTCGGGGTCCCGCACAGACTCCCGGGCCGCCCCAAGGCCCACCATCCGACCCTGACCAGCCGGACCCGGACCCGGCACACCCGCCTGGCCCATGCCCCTCCGGGTGCCGTTCCGACTCCCGGGCCGCCCCAAGGCCCACCATCCGACCCTGAGCCGCCGGACCCGGACCCGACCCGGCGCACCCGCCGCAGCGGGCCAGGCCGGGAGGGGACTCGGGGTCCCGTACCGACCCCCCGCCCGGCCCCCGAGCGGCCTCCCGGCCCGCCCCGTTCGCGCGGCCGGAGGCCAGCGCCCCTCACCCCCTCCCCGCCGGAGGCAGAGGCGCCGCCAGCGGCGGGCCGGCGCGGGAGGGGAGGGCCGGGGCGAAGGGGCCCGCTCGGACGCGGGCCGTGACTTCGGCGACCTCGCCCTCGACCCGGCACTCCGTCACCCGCGCGCCCTGCGCTCCGGCCACCCTCGCCGCCGCGGCGCAGGCCGCGGCGGGGCCGTGGGACCAGGTCGCGGCCGCCGCCAGGGCGGCGAGGTCGGCTGCCGCTCCCGCCCGGTGGCGGGCCGCGACCGCCTGACCGAGGAGCAGCACGCCCCCGAACACGGCGCCCAGGACCGTGACGGCCACCGTGGCCCACACCGTCGCCGACCCCCGGTCCCGGCTCACGGCGGCGGCCCCACGCTGTCCTCGGCCAGGGCCACCGCCCGGGCCCCGATTCGTACCGGCAGCCGGTCGGGGCCCGGCGCGGGCGCCGCGACCGTGACCCGCCACAGGTCGCCCGCCCGCTCCACCTCGACCTCCGCCCCCGGCGGCGCGGCCGACCGGGCCGCCGCCACCGCCACCTCCACCGGCTCGGAGCGGGCCGCCGCCCGTGCTCCCGCCCGGGCGGCGTCCACGCACCGGATCTGCGCGGCGGCCGCCATTAGCGCCCACACCAGCAACGCCGCGAACAGCACCAGGGCCGGGATCACCATGGCCGCCTCGGCCGTCACATAGCCCCGGTCCGCGTTTCCCACCGGCTTTCGCTCAGAACGGCACATCGAGCGCCTTTCCGATGGTCGACTGGAGCGCCGTCGAGACCACGTCACTCGTCACCACCTTGTACAGAACGGCGGCGAACGCACACGCCGCGATCGTGCCCATGGCGTATTCCGATGTCGACATTCCGGTGTCGCCGCCACGACCGCTCAGAGCCTTACGCAGTCGGAACCAGATGATCCTCATGACAAACCTCCTGTGGGATTACGTTCTTGATGTCATCTCAGGTCGTGATTTTTGTTTTCAGCCCCCGGAGAGCAGCCCCGACGCCATTCCGATCACCACGGGAGCCACTCCGACCGCAAGGAACGCGGGGAGAAAACAGAGCCCCACCGGCGCCGTGATGAGTACCGCCGCCCGCTGGGCCCCCGCGCCCGCCTGCCGCATGCGTTCCGCCCGTAGGCCGGCCGCCAGGCGGGAGACCGGCTCGGCCGCGGGAGCCCCGGTCCGTGCGGCCCGCTCCAGGCACTCCGCGAGTGCGCGGGCCCCCGGTATCCCGGCCAACCTCCCCCACGCGGAACCTGGTTCGCCGCCGAGCCGCAACTCCGCGCCGGCCAGCGCGAGCCGCTCACCCACCGGACCGCCCACCGACTCCCCCACCACTTCGGCGGCCTCGACCGGGCCGGCGCCCGCCGCCAGACACGCGGCCAACAGATCGGCGGCGAACGGCAACTGTCGTTCTGCCTCCCGGGAGTCGCCCCCGGTCGGCTGCCGCGCGGCCCTGAGCAGCAGGCGCCGCGCCGCGAAGGCCGCCGCACACCCCACCAGGAATCCCCCCGGACCGCCGATCACCCACCAGCTCGCCACCAGGACGCCGCCCGGACCGGCCCACGCCGTGACCGCCGCCCCGCTCCCGGGTTTCCACCGCGGCCGGCGGCGACCCTGTTCCCAGCGGAAGAGGCTCGCGATCCGGCGTCGCGCCGCCCGGCTCCGCAGTCCCGCCCACAGCTCGGAGGTCGCCCACCACACCAGCGCCGCCAGACAGCACGCCGTCCCCAGCCTGTGGACATCCGGCCCGTCCATCACCGCTCCCCCGCCCGTACGATCCGTCGGCACCACAGCAGCCCCGCCGCCTCCAACACCCCGCCCGCCGCCAGGCAGCCCCACCCCATCGGCGAGTGCAGCAGCACCCGCAGCGGGTCGGCTCCCAGTCCGGTCCCGATCAGCAGGCCGACGAGCGGCAGCAGCGCGAGCACGACCGTCGTGGACCTGGCGCCCGCCAACTGGGCCCGCAGCGACTCCTCCCGGTCCCGTTCGGCCCGCAACGCTCCTTCCAGTCGGTCCAGTCCGGCCGCGAGGCCGGCTCCGCCGTCCACCGAGACCCGCCAGCAGGCGGCCATCCCGGCCAGCCCCTCCGCGCCCGGCTCCCGCGCCGCCTGGCGCAGCGCCTCGGGCACGTCCCCGCCGAACGCCGCCGCGGCCAGTACGCCCGTCTCCGCCGCCCCCGGACCGCCGGGGCCCGCGACCGTACGGCGCATCGCCACGGTGAGCGCCTGCCCGGGCTGCGCCCCTGCCCGCAGTTCGCCCACGACGGCCCCGCACAGCGCCATCACCCCGGCTGCCCTGGCCGTACGGGCACGCTCGCGCTCCGCGGCTCGCAGCCAGCGCCGCAGCAGCGGCACGGACACCGCCCCCAGCAGCAGCGGGATCACCGACCCGCCCCACAGGGCGACCAGCAGGGCGCCCGCCGGACCGGCCCACTCCCGCCATCGCTCGGCGCACACCCGAGCCGCGGCCACCAACCGCCGCACACGCACCGGCCCACCGGGCGGGGCCGCACCTCCTCCGGCGAGCACCAGCCGGGCCCGCCGTTGCCCCTGATCGCCCCCGCTCACCACCCAGGCGGCCGCCCCGGCACACAGCAGCCCGGCGAACACGGGCACGGAGCCGATCGGCACGGCGCTCACCGGGCACCTCCCAGCAGCGGACCCAGCCGCGCCCAGCCCTGCTCCCGCACGAAGCCGCGGATCCCCCAGCGCAGGGCGGGTACGGTCACCACCAGCCCGGCCGGGTCCCGTTCCAGTACGTGCACCTCCGCGACCCGGCGGCGCCCGTTGCGATCGCGGGTCAGGTGCACCACCAGGGTCAGCGCCGCCGCCAGCTGGCTGTGCAGTGCGGTCCGGTCCAACCCGGCGGCCGTTCCCAGCGCCTCCAACCGGGCCGGGACGTGCGCGGCGGCATTGGCGTGCACCGTGCCGCACCCGCCCTCGTGCCCGGTGTTCAGCGCGGCCAGCAGGTCGGCGACCTCGGCACCGCGCACCTCGCCCACCACGAGTCGGTCGGGCCGCATCCGCAGGGCCTGGCGGACCAGGTCCGCCAAGGTCACCAGGCCGGCCCCCTCCTGATTCGCGGGCCGGGTCTCCAGCCTCACCACATGGGGGTGGTCGGGTCGCAGTTCGGCGGAGTCCTCGGCCAGCACGATCCGCTCGGCCGGCCCCACGAGCCCGAGGAGGGCGCTGAGCAGGGTGGTCTTGCCCGTTCCGGTGCCGCCGGAGACGAGGAAGGAGAGCCGGGCCTCGACCATCGCCCGCAGGAGGCGTTGCCCGCCGGGCGGCAGGGTCCCCGCGGCGACCAACTCGTCCAGGGTGAAGGCCTTCGGCCTGACCACCCGCAGGGACAGGCACGCCGAACCGACCGCCACCGGAGGAAGTACGGCGTGCAGCCGGGTCCCGTCGGGCAGCCGGGCGTCCACCCAGGGGCGGGCGTCGTCGAGGCGCCGCCCGGCGACGGCGGCCAGCCGCTGCGCCAGCCTGCGTACGGCTTCGGCGTCGGCGAAGGTCACCCCGGTCAGTTCGAGCCCGCCGCCCCGGTCCACCCACACCCGGTCCGGGGCGGCGACGAGCACATCGGTGACCTCCGGGTTGGCGAGCAGCCGCTCCAGCGGCCCGGCGCCGACGAGTTCGGACCGCAACTCCGCCGCCACGCCGAGCACTTCCGCGTCGCCGAGCAGGCGACCCTGCGCCCGTAGGGCTGCGGCCACCCGGGCCGGGGTGGGCTCGCCGCCGCTTTCGGCGAGGTGCTGGCGCACCGCGTCCAGCAGGACCGCGCTCACGCCGACACCCCCTGGGCAGAACCCAGGGCGCGCTGCCAGAAGCCGTCGCAGAAGCGGGCCAACGTGCCCCGCGAGCCCGGCGGTTCCCCTTCGGCCACCCGCCCCGGCAACCCCACCTCGACCGGTACTTCCCCGGCCAGGGGTACGTCCAGCAGCCGCGCCACAGCCTCGGCGTCGAGCCCGTGGGCGCAGCGGCCCCGCACGACCACGCGGACGTCCCGGGCCACCATGCGCACCCCGGCGGCCACCCGCCCCGCCGCGGCCACCGACCGCAGCTCGCCGGGCACCACCATCAGCACCAGGTCGAGTTGGGCCAGCATCTCGGCCACGGCCTCGTCGACCCGGCGGGGCAGGTCGACGACCACCACTCCGCCCCGGCGCCGGGCGGCGGCCACCACCGACCGCATCGCGGCGGGCGGCACCACCACCCGCTCCCCGCGGTCCCAGCTCAGCACGCGCAACGCGTGCAGTTCCGGCAGGGACTCCTCCAGTGCCCCCGCGCCGACCCGGCCGCGGGAGGCGGCGAAGTCGGGCCAGCGCAGCCCTTCGGCGCTCTCCCCGCCGAGCAGCACGTCCATGCCTCCGCCGAGCGGGTCCCCGTCGATGAGGATGGTGCGCTCCCCGGCCCGGGCGGCCCGAAGGGCGAGGGCGCAGGCGAGGGTGGAGGCCCCGGCGCCGCCGCTGCCGCCGATCACCCCGACGGCGAGGGCGGGCCGGCCGGCGCCCTCCACCACATCGGCGATGCGGTCGACGATCAGGCCTTCGGCGTCGGGCAGCCGCAGTACCTCTTCGGCTCCGATCTCGACGGCCCGCTGCCACACCTGGGGGTCGTCGAGGTCCCGCCCGACGAGGAACACCCCGTCCCTGCGCGGCGCCCCGCGCACCCGGCGGGCGGCGTCGTCCCCGACGAGGACGAGCGGGGCGCTCTCCCAACCGGCGCCCCCGACCGGTCCGGCCGGGTCCCGACCGCCGTCCGCCCCGGCGGCCCCGCCCCGATCGGCGCCGGAGCCGGCGGGCTCGGGCACCGCATGGTGCACATGGGGCTCGGCGCCCGCGGCGGCGCACAGCCGCAGCAGGTCGTCGAGCAACAGCGGATCCTCGGTGATGATCAACGGCCGGCCCCCGACGGGGCCGGGCCCACCGGTACGGACGGGCAGGCCGCCCTCACGGGCCACCGAGGCTTCGGGTGCCGCACACGACTTCGATCCAGCCACGATCTCCGCCCCCTTCTCACTGCAAATCCAGGAACCGCGGACTTCGCGGCTGGAATCACCGTGCAGGGATCCGGAAATCGAAGTGGATCTTGCGTGAAAACTGTGGATGAGAAGGCGGTTGTGAATAACTTCGCCACACCATCAGGTGAGATCCGGAGCGCTGCGGAACAACTACGCAGCGTCACGAGTCTAAGAGGGTGAGGGCCTTCGCCACGAGGGCCGGCCATCGAGGGAGGGCCCAGGAAATGGTCACTGAAGGTCGTGAACACGGGATGCAAACCGCGTCCGGACATGCGACGACCCCCGCCGGGGGGGAGAGCGGGGGTCGTCCCCACGGTCCGACTCGGGGGGGGAGGAGCCAGACCGGGTTAGCACGGTCGCGAACGATCCGTGACTTCCATGGTGTACCCGAGAGCCTTCTCAAGCAAACCCACGCGCCGCACCTTACGCCGAATGGTGGGCGCATATGCTCGGGGCGTGGAAAATCAGCCCTTGCCGCACTCCTCGCCTCGGACCGCTGCCTTCTTCGACCTGGACAAGACGGTCATTGCGAAGTCCAGCGCCCTGACGTTCAGCAAGTCCTTCTACCAGGGCGGCCTGATCAACAGGCGGGCCGTGCTGCGCACCGCCTACACGCAGTTCATCTTCCTGGCCGGTGGCGCCGACCACGACCAGATGGAGCGGATGCGGGAGTACCTCTCCGCCCTCTGCAAGGGGTGGAACGTCCAGCAGGTGCGGGAGATCGTCGCCGAAGCCCTGCACGACCTGATCGATCCGATCATCTACGACGAGGCCGCGTCCCTGATCGAGGCCCACCACACCGCCGGCCGTGACGTCGTGATCGTCTCGTCCTCGGGAGCCGAAGTCGTCGAGCCCATCGGCGAGATGCTCGGGGCGGACCGGGTCGTGGCGACCCGGATGGTGGTCGGCGAGGACGGCTGCTTCACCGGAGAGATCGACTACTACGCCTACGGCCCGACGAAGGCGGAGGCCGTGCGCGAGCTCGCGGAGTCCGAGGGCTACGACCTCGCGCGGTGCTACGCGTACAGCGATTCGGTCACCGACGTGCCGATGCTGGAGGCCGTCGGACACCCGCACACCGTGAACCCCGACCGGGCGTTGCGCCGTGAGGCCGTCGCCCGCGAGTGGCCGGTACTGGTGTTCAACAAGCCGGTCCGCCTGAAGCAGCGGATGCCCGGACTGTCGATGCCGGCGCGACCCGCCCTGGTCGCCGCGGCGGCCGTCGGCGCGGCAGCGGCCACCGCCGGCCTGGTCTGGTACGCGAGCCGCCGGCGGGCGACCGCGAGCGGTGTGTCGGCCTGACGCACCTCCCCGTCCCGCGCGGCGCGGTCGGCTCCACCAGCGGTGATAACGGAACGTCCGGATCGCCCTGAATCGTCCGGGAAAGTAAAGAACTGTGGCCAGGGGTTTCGTTCCGCCGGGAAGCGGAGTACAAAGGAAGCACGGCCCGCGAGACCAAAGAACATCCGAGAGGATCATCTTTAAAACGCAGTAAGGCCCACGGACCGAAGCACGAACGCCGAGCACCCACGCGACGTCGACCCGTCGATTACGGGCCAGCCGCACCAGGGAACGGGCAAAGTTCCCGACCTGATGGGCAATCATCGAGGACGCTTGGTAACTGGGCGCAAGTGCCAGCGGCGACACCAAAGCAAGACGGTGTCGCCGCAACCCATGTCGGGGGCCGGCGGGCCGGCCGACCCTCCCCCGCCCCTCAGGCGGCGCCGCGCTGGAGGGCTTCGCAGACGGCCGTCGACTCGCGCACCCCGAGTTCGATCGCCCGTCCGCAGTGCGCGATCCAGGCCGCCATACCTTCCGGAGTACCGGAGACGTAGCCCTCGAAGGCCGCCAGGTACTCCTCGCGACCCTGTTCGGCGTGACCGGCCTCCGCCGGGCAGATCGCCTTCGGGTCGAGACCGCTGTTGATCAGCACGATGCGCTCGGCGGCACGCGCCACCAGGCCGTTGTAGGAGCCGAAGGGGCGCAGCGCCAGCAGTTCCCCGTGCACGACCGCGCCCGTGATCAGAGCCGGGGCGGAGCCGCCCGCGATGATCAGCCGGGACAGCCCGTCGAGGCGTCCGGCCACTTCCTCGGCGCTGGGCAGCGGAAGCCGCACCACGGGCTCGTCCACCGGTTCACCGGCCAGCCGGGGCCGACCCACGATGTCCCCGGCCTCCGTGGACCCGGAGGCGACGAGGTGCAGGCGGGCCAGGACCCGGAGGGGTGACTGGCGCCAGATGCTGAGCAGTTGACCGGCCTCGGCGGTCAGGCGCAGAGCCGCACCCACCGTCCGCGCCTGCGCCTCAGCGCCGAAATCGGTACGTCGACGGACCTCCTCCAACGCCCAGTCGGCGCCGGACAGCGCCGCGCTGCCCCGGGCGCCGCGCAGCGCGGCCTCCGAGGTGATCTCCGCGCTGCGGCGGCGCATCACCCGGTGCCCGTAGACCCGGTCCACTGCCTTGCGTACGGAATCCACGGACTCTGCGACACCGGGGAGCGAGCCCAGGGGCGCCAGCGGGTCAGAAGCACTACTCATAAGTAGGGAGCCTACGCACTGCTCACCCTTGGCACCGACCCCTCCTTGGAGTGGTCTTCTTCACTCACCTCGACCACTGAACGCGATCGACCCACTACCCTTGGTGAACATGAAGATCGCTTTCGTGGGAAAGGGCGGCAGCGGGAAGACCACGCTGTCCTCCCTCTTCATCCGCCACCTCGCAGCCAATGAAGCCCCCGTCGTCGCGGTGGACGCCGACATCAACCAGCACCTCGGCGCGGCCCTCGGGCTCGGCGAGGACGAGGCCGCCGCGCTGCCCGCCCTGGGCGCGCACCTGCCCCTCATCAAGGAGTACCTGCGCGGGTCCAACCCGCGCATCGCGTCCGCCGACAGCATGATCAAGACCACCCCGCCCGGCACCGGCTCGCGGTTGCTGCGGATCACCGAGGACAACCCGGTCTACGAGGCCTGCGCGCACACGCTGCTGCTCGACGGCGATCCCGTCAGGCTGATGGCGACCGGACCGTTCACCGAGGCCGATCTCGGGGTGGCCTGCTACCACTCGAAGGTCGGCGCGGTCGAGCTCTGCCTCAACCACCTGGTGGACGGCCCCGACGAGTACGTCGTCGTCGACATGACGGCGGGCTCGGACTCCTTCGCCTCGGGCATGTTCACCCGCTTCGACGTGACCTTCCTCGTCGCCGAGCCGACCCGCAAGGGCGTCTCCGTCTACCGCCAGTACAAGGAGTACGCGCGGGACTTCGGGGTCGCGCTCAAGGTGGTCGGCAACAAGGTGCAGGGGCCGGAGGACATCGAGTTCCTCCAGGACGAGGTGGGCGAGGACCTGTTGGTCACCTTCGGGCACTCCGACTGGGTGCGGGCGATGGAGAAGGGCCGGCCGGCCGCCTTCGAGCTGCTGGAGGCGACCAACCGGCTCGCCCTGCAGGCCCTCCAGAACGCGGCCGAGGACTCCTACGCCGCCCGGGACTGGGCCAAGTACACCGAGCAGATGGTGCACTTCCACCTGCGGAACGCGGAGAGCTGGGGGAACGCCAAGACCGGGGTCGACCTGGCGGACCAGGTCGACCCCGGCTTCGTCCTGAACGAGGCCGTCGGAATCCGCGACGGGGTGTTGGTCAGCCCTCGCCCGACTCCGCAGCCCGCTCCTCAGCCGGCTTGACCCCGGCAGCACCCGGCGGGGCGGCCGGCGCGGCCGGCGGCCCCGCGGTCAGGAACTTGTTCCAGCCCTCCTTGGGCGTCTCCCCGACGTCGAGGGTGCGCATCCACTCCAGGACCTTGGGGTCCTGGGCGTCGAGCCAGTCGGCGAGCTCGCGGAACGGGACGCAGCGGACCTCGGGCTTGGTGCACATGCTCTTGATCGACTCCTCGACGGCACGCATGTAGGTGCCGCCGTTCCACGACTCGAAGTGGTTGCCGATGATCAGCGGAGCGCGGTTGCCCTGGTAGACGCGGTCGAAGGCCTGGCGCAGCCCGTCGCGCATCTGGTCACCCCAGTACCGGTGCTGCGAGGGGTCGCCCTGGGACGTGGTCCCCGACTGGTTGACCATGTAGTTGTAGTCCATGCTCAGCGTGTCGAAGGCGCGGCCCGGCATCGGGACCAACTGGAGCGGGATGTCCCAGAGACCGTCCGTCTTCTTGGGCCAGATCTGCTTGCTGATGCCGCTGGAGTCGTAGCGGAAGCCCATGTCCTTCGCGGCCAGCATGAAGTTCTTCTGCCCTTCGAGGCAGGGGGTGCGGGCTCCGATGAGCTCCTTGTCGTAGTCGAAGGGCAGGGCTTCCATGTCCTTGAGTCCCGCGTTCGTCTTCCAGTTCTTGACGAAGGACTTGGCCTGGTTGATCTCGCTCTTCCACTCCTCCACGGACCAGGTGCCGACGCCCCCCTCGGGTCCGCAGAAGTGGCCGTTGAAGTGGGTGCCGATCTCGTTGCCCTCGAGCCAGGCGGCCCGAACCTGGGAGGCGGTGTCCTTGATGCCCTGCAAGTCGCCGAAGCCGATGTCGGAGCGGCCGGAGTCGTGCTGCGGGGCGGTGTAAAGGGAACGTTTCTCCTCAGGCAGCAGGTACACCCCGCTGAGGAAGTAGGTCATCCGCGCGTTGTACTTCTTCCCCACCTCGCGGAAGTGCGAGAAGAGCTTCTGGCTGTCCTCGCCGGCCCCGTCCCACGAGAAGACCACGAACTGCGGCGGCTTCTCGCCCGCCTTCAGCTTCTGCGGCTTCACCACGTTCGGCTGGGGACCGGTGTAGGCGGTGGAGCCGTCCCCGATCGGCCGCATGACGCTGCCGGGGGCCTCCGGGACGGCGGCCTTCTTGGCGTTCGGGCCACCGGTGGGCTTGACGGATTCGGACGTGCTGCACCCGGCGGCGCCGAGCACCAGGGCCGTGGCGACCAGGCCTCCGGCGATCTTCTTCGTGGCGGCGATCATCCGCACACCTCTCCCTCGCAGTTCCCAACGCAGGACTTCCGCGCCGCAACGTCCCACGAGGGGCGATTTCAGGACGGTATGACAAGCCGGACAAAATGCTTATTCACCTCTGGGGGCTAATTCATAGACCATTTGCCCCAATTAACCCCACCTCCCCTTTACCCTCCATTACCATCCATTTACCGAGTGTTGAGACTCCCGCCGCTTCATCCCTCCTCAGAGGAGACGGGAACCCATGACAACCCCCATCCCGGCCGTGCCCAGCGCGGCCACCCCCAGCACGATCCACGCACCGACGACAGCCCCACCCGACGCCAAGAGCCGCCGGGGCACCAGAGGCGCCAACGGCGCCCCCGGGCCGCACGGGAAGCTCTCCGCGGACCTGTCGGCGTCCATCGCCGTCTTCCTGATCGCCCTGCCGCTCTCCCTCGGTATCGCGCTCGCCACCGGAGCACCGCTGCAAGCGGGGCTGGTGGCCGCCGCGGTCGGTGGCATCGTGGCAGGCCGGTTCGGCGGTGCCCCACTCCAGGTGAGCGGGCCCGCGGCCGGACTCACGGTCGTCACCGCCGAGTTGATCCAGCGCTACGGATGGCGCACCACCTGTGCCATCACCGTGCTGGCCGGCTGCTGCCAGCTCGGGCTGGCCTTCCTGCGGACCGCCCGGTCGGCGCTCATGGTGAGTCCCGCGATCGTGCACGGCATGCTCGCCGGCATCGGCGTGACCATCGCCCTGGCCCAGCTGCACATCGTGCTCGGCGGCACCCCGCAGAGCTCCGCCGTGGCCAACGTCCAGGGACTGCCCGGCCAGTTGGCCGACCTCCATCCGGCGGCGCTCGGCGTGAGCGCGCTGACCGTGGGCGTGCTGCTCGGCTGGCCCCGGTTGCCCGGGCGGCTCGGCGCGGCCCTTCGGAAGGTGCCGGCGACCCTGGCCGCGGTCGCCGCGGCCACCGCGTTCGCCGCCCTCGCGGGGCTCACCCTGCCCCGCGTCGACCTCCCCTCGTGGCGCAGCCACGCCCTGCCGGAGCTGCCCGAGGGGCCCGTGCTCGGCCTGATCGCCGCCGTACTGACGATCACGCTGGTCGGCAGTGTGGAGTCCCTGCTGTCCTCCGTGGCCACCGACAAGCTGATCGCCTCCGAGCGCGGTACGGAGAACCGTCCGCCCCGCGCCGACCTCGACCGCGAGCTGCGCGGTCAGGGCGCCGCGAACATCGTGTCCGGGGCGCTGGGCGGCCTGCCGGTGACGGGGGTCGCGGTCCGCAGCGTGGCCAACGTCAAGGCCGGCGCCGTCAGCCGCAGATCGTCCATGTTCCACGGCCTGTGGGTGCTGGTCGCGGCCGGCCTGCTCGTCCCGGTCCTCGATCTGATCCCGCTGGCCGCGCTGGCCGCGCTGGTGATGGCCGTCGGAATCCAGATGGTGTCCATCACGCACCTGCGTACGGTCACCCGGCACCGCGAGGTCCTTGTCTACGCGACGACCATCGTGGCCGTCGTGCTGGGCGGGGTCCTGGAAGGGGTGGCGATCGGCATCGCCGTGGCCGTCGCGGTGGCCCTGCACCGGCTCGCCCGGACCCGGATCACCCTGGAGGAGCTGGACGGCGTCCACCACGTACAGGCGCGCGGGCAGTTGACCTTCCTCGCGGTGCCCCGGCTGAGCCGGGTGCTCAACCAGATCCCGCACAAGAGCCACGCGGTGATCGAGTTCGACGGCTCCTTCATGGACCACGCCGCCTACGAGGCCCTGCACGACTGGCAGGAATCCCACCGGGCACACGGCGGTTCGCTCGAACTCACCGGCCGCGCCGGCGCCGCGATCTCCGGGGACCACCCGGCCTCGGGAACGGGCCGGACCGGCCGCACGACCGACAGCCGGGACCGCGCCCAACCGGCCGCGCGCGGGACGCACCAGTGCTGCCGCCCCTGGACGCCCTGGCAGAACCACTGCGATCACCGCGCCGTCAGCGCGGCCACCGCCGGCGGCGCGAACGCCGACCGTCCGGCGGACTCCGACGCGGCGAAGTCCCGTACGCTCCCCGGGTCGACCGTGATGCCGGCCGCCGCCCGGCGGCGCGGCGCGGGCCAACTGGCCAGCGGCATCAGCGCCTTCCAGCGGGACACCGCGCCCCACGTCCGCGACGAACTGGCTCGGCTGGCGCGCGAGGGCCAGCAGCCGTCGCAGCTCTTCCTGACCTGCGCGGACTCCCGTCTGGTGACCAGCATGATCACCGCGAGCGGCCCCGGGGACCTGTTCACCGTCCGCAACGTGGGCAACCTGGTCCCGCTGCCCGGCGCCGAGTCGACCGACGACTCCGTCGCCGCCGCCATCGAGTACGCGGTGGACGTGCTCAAGGTCGACAGCATCACCGTCTGCGGGCACTCGGGCTGCGGCGCCATGCAGGCCCTGCTGAACTCCCACCCCGAGGCCCCCATGACCCCGCTGCGCCGCTGGCTGCGGCACGGCCTGCCCAGCCTGGAGCGGATGGGCAGCCGGCACCACGCCTGGGCCCGGATCTCGGGACGGCTCCCGGCCGACGCCGTGGAGCAGTTGTGCCTGACCAACGTGGTGCAGCAACTGGAGCACCTGCGGGCCCACGAGTCGGTGGCCCGGCGGCTCGCCGAGGGCACGCTGGAACTGCACGGCATGTACTTCCACGTGGGCGAGGCACAGGCTTACCTGCTGTCCGACGGTGAGGACTTCTTCGACTGTCGGGTTTTCGACAGCGTCGGTCAGGGCGTCTGAGACGCGGCGCACCTGAACCGATACGCTCCCGAAACCGTGTAAGCGGATGGCCCTTTCCCGCGCCCTGCGGCGGGAAGGGGCCATTCGTGCGTCGTCCTCAGCACGGGCCCAGCCGTGGTATAGGTCTAAACCAATTTCCGGCTACCCCTTGTCACCTGGGCGTCTGAACTGATGAGCTATGCCCGGGGACACAACGGACACCCTGGGAAAGGGAGATGTCGTGAGCAATGACAGCCTGGCCAATCTGCTCAAAGAGGAGCGTCGGTTCGCACCGCCCGCCGCTCTGGCCGCCGCCGCCAACGTGACCGAGGCGGCGTACGCGCAGGCCGACGCGGACCGGCTGGGCTTCTGGGCCGAGCAGGCCCGGCGGCTGACCTGGGACACGGAGCCGACCGAGACGCTCGACTGGAGCAACCCGCCCTTCGCGAAGTGGTTCGCGGACGGCAAGCTCAACGTCGCGTACAACTGCGTGGACCGACACGTCGAAGCCGGCAACGGCGAGCGCGTCGCGATCCACTTCGAGGGCGAGCCCGGCGACAGCCGCTCGATCACCTACGCCCAGCTCAAGGACGAGGTCTCGCAGGCCGCCAACGCCCTCACCGAGCTCGGTGTGCGGGCCGGCGACCGGGTCGCCGTCTACCTGCCGATGATCCCCGAGGCCGTCGTCGCGATGCTGGCGTGCGCCCGCGTCGGCGCCGCCCACTCGGTGGTCTTCGGCGGCTTCTCCGCCGACGCCGTCGCCTCCCGCATCCAGGACGCCGACGCCAAGCTGGTGATCACCGCCGACGGTGGCTACCGCCGCGGCAAGCCCAGCGCGCTCAAGCCCGCCATCGACGAGGCCGTCGGCAAGTGCCCGCAGGTCGAGCACGTGCTCGTGGTGCGCCGCACCGGCCAGGACACCGACTTCACCGAGGGCCGGGACGTGTGGTGGCACGACGTGGTCGGCCGCCAGTCGACCGAGCACACCCCGCAGGCCTTCGACGCCGAGCACCCGCTGTTCATCCTGTACACCTCGGGGACCACGGGAAAGCCGAAGGGCATCCTGCACACCTCGGGCGGCTACCTGACGCAGGCCGCGTACACCCACCACGCCGTCTTCGACCTGAAGCCGGACACCGACGTCTACTGGTGCACCGCCGACATCGGCTGGGTGACCGGCCACTCCTACATCGTCTACGGGCCGCTCGCCAACGGCGCCACCCAGGTGATGTACGAGGGCACCCCGGACACCCCGCACCAGGGCCGGTTCTGGGAGGTCGTCCAGAAGTACGGCGTCACCATCCTCTACACCGCGCCCACGGCGATCCGCACGTTCATGAAGTGGGGCGACGACATCCCCGCGAAGTTCGACCTGTCGAGCCTGCGCGTGCTGGGCTCGGTCGGCGAGCCGATCAACCCCGAAGCCTGGATCTGGTACCGCAAGCACATCGGCGGCGACCGCTGTCCGATCGTGGACACCTGGTGGCAGACCGAGACCGGCGCGATGATGATCTCCCCGCTGCCGGGCGTCACCGAGACCAAGCCGGGCTCCGCCCAGCGCGCCCTGCCGGGCATCTCGGCCACCGTCGTGGACGACGAGGCGCACGAGGTCGACAACGGCGGGGGCGGCTACCTGGTCCTCACCGAGCCGTGGCCGTCGATGCTCCGCACCATCTGGGGCGACGACCAGCGCTTCATCGACACCTACTGGTCCCGCTTCGAGGGCAAGTACTTCGCGGGCGACGGCGCCAAGAAGGACGACGACGGCGACATCTGGCTGCTCGGCCGCGTCGACGACGTGATGCTGGTGTCCGGCCACAACATCTCGACGACCGAGGTCGAATCCGCCCTCGTCTCGCACCCCGCCGTCGCCGAGGCGGCCGTGGTCGGTGCGGCCGACGAGACCACCGGGCAGGCCATCGTCGCCTTCGTCATCCTGCGCGGCAGCGCGACGGAGACGGACACCCTGGTCGGCGAGCTGCGCAACCACGTCGGTGCCACGCTCGGCCCGATCGCGAAGCCGAAGCGGATCCTGCCGGTGCAGGAGCTCCCGAAGACCCGTTCGGGCAAGATCATGCGCCGTCTGCTGCGCGACGTGGCGGAGAACCGCGCGGTCGGCGACGTCACCACCTTGGCCGACTCCTCCGTCATGGACCTGATCCAGAACAAGCTGCCCAGCGCCTCCGACGAGGACTGACGGCAGCGGGCGGGAAACGCCCGGGAGACCGACGCACCGCGGGTGAGGAACACCGGGGGCGTCCGGCGCACAACGCGCCGGGCGCCCCCCTCCCGTTTAAGGTGAAGATCACCTGATACGACCGCGCACACCCTGTAAAGTAAGAGAAGCGTCAATTCTTGACGTCCGAAAGTCTCAGGGTGCGCCGGGAAGTCTGGTCGGCAACAGCATTTGCCATGCCGTCGACCACCCGGAGGTTTCCCACCGTGGCCACCCCCACGCCCACCCGCAAGTTCCTCGGTCGCCTCTCGCTCCCCGAGGCGCGCTTCGTCGCGAACGCGCTGCGCACCGAAACCGTCGGCGGCGTCCTGCTCCTCGTGGCCGCGATCGCCGCCCTCATGTGGGCGAACATCCCCGGTATCTCGGACAGCTACGACAGTGTCCGTTCCTTCCACATCGGGCCCGCCTCCCTCGGCCTCGACCTCTCGCTCCAACACTGGGCGGCCGACGCCCTGCTCGCGATCTTCTTCTTCGTCGCGGGCGTCGAGCTCAAGCGCGAACTCGTCGCGGGCGACCTCAGCGACGCCAAGGCCGCGGCCCTCCCGGTGATCGCCGCGCTCTGCGGCATGGCCGTACCCGCGCTGGTCTACGTACTCGTCAACACGTTCGGCAACGGTTCCATGGACGGCTGGGCCGTCCCCACCGCCACCGACATCGCCTTCGCGCTCGCCGTCCTCGCGGTCATCGGCACCTCCCTGCCGTCCGCGCTGCGTGCCTTCCTGCTGACCCTCGCCGTCGTCGACGACCTCTTCGCCATCCTGATCATCGCGGTGTTCTTCACGAGCCGGATCGACTTCCTGGCACTGGGCGGAGCCGTCGTCGGCCTGGTCCTGTTCTGGTTCCTGCTCCGCACCGGCGTCCGCGGCTGGTACGTCTACGTCCCGCTCGCCCTGGTCATCTGGGCACTGATGTACAACAGCGGCGTCCACGCCACCATCGCCGGCGTCGCCATGGGCCTGATGCTCCGCTGCACCCGCCGGGACGGCGAGGAGCACTCCCCCGGCGAGCACATCGAGCACCTGGTCCGGCCGCTGTCCGCCGGACTGGCCGTCCCCCTCTTCGCCCTGTTCTCCGCCGGGGTCTCGCTCTCCGACGACTCGATCGCGCAGGTCTTCACCCGCCCCGAGACCCTCGGCGTGGTCCTCGGCCTGGTCGTCGGCAAGACGGTCGGCATCTTCGGCGGCACCTGGCTCGCCGCCCGCTTCACCAAGGCCGAGCTGAACGACGACCTGGCCTGGCCCGACGTGTTCGCGGTGGCCTCGCTGGCCGGCATCGGCTTCACCGTGTCCCTGCTGATCGGCGAACTCGCCTTTCCCCAGGACGCCGTCCTGATGGACGAGGTCAAGGCCGCGGTCCTCATCGGCTCCCTCATCGCGGCGATCATCGCGAGCGTCCTGTTGAAGATGCGCGACCGCAAGTACCGGGCCCTGACCGAGGCGGAGGAGCGCGACGAGGACCTCGACGGCATCCCGGACATCTACGAACAGGACAAGCCGGACTACCACCTGCGGATGGCGAGGATCTACGAGGAGAAGGCCGCGGAGCACCGCCGCAGGGCCGCCGCCGCCGCTCCCGCGGACTCCGAAGCGCCGGGCGGGTCCAGCGCCGGCGCCAACCGTCCGGCATGATCTGTCTGACGACGCAGGACAGCCGCCGGCAGCAGACGACAGAGGGAGATCAGAGATGAGCGCAGTGGAGGACCAGGGGACCCCGGGAGCCGAGCGCACGCTCGGCCAGCTGGTCGCCTCGGCCACCGCCGAGATGTCGGCCCTGGTGCATGACGAGATCGCCCTCGCGAAGGTGGAGATCAAGCAGGACGTCAAGCGCGCGGGCATCGGCGGCGGCGCGGCGATCGTCGCGGGAGTGCTGCTGCTCTTCTCCCTCCCGGTGGGGAGTTTCGCCGCGGCGTACGGCATCCACAATCTCGGGCTGGGTCTCGCCTGGTCCTTCCTGATCGTCTTCGGCGCGTTCGTGCTGCTCGCGGCACTGGTCGGGCTGGTGGCCATGAGGATGCTCAAGAAGATCAAGCCGCCGGTGAAGACCATCGACTCCGTCAAGCAGACCGCGGCCCTCGTCGGCACCGTCAAGCCGCACCCGCGCCCGGTCAGTGACAACGTCGTGGGTGTGGCACGCTCGACCTCATGACAGCCCCCTCGCCCGACGCCGGTACCCCGCCCACCGCCGCCACGGCGGTCCGGCTCGACCTGCCCGACGGGCGGCCGGTGACGCACCGGGACGTCGCGGCGAACGGCGCGAGGTTCCACGTCGCGGAGGTCGGGGAAGGCCCGCTGGTCCTCCTGCTGCACGGGTTCCCGCAGTTCTGGTGGACCTGGCGGCACCAGCTGACCGCCCTCGCCGACGCCGGGTACCGCGCGGTCGCCATGGACCTGCGCGGCGTCGGCGGCAGCGACCGCACCCCGCGCGGCTACGACCCGGCGAACCTCGCGCTCGACATCACCGGCGTCGTACGGTCCCTCGGCGAGCCGGACGCCGCCCTCGTCGGACACGACCTGGGTGGCTACCTCGCGTGGACGGCGGCCGTGATGCGGCCCAAGCTGGTGCGCCGGCTGGTCGTCTCCTCGATGCCGCACCCGCGCCGCTGGCGCTCGGCGATGCTGGCCGACTTCGGTCAGACCCGGGCGAGTTCGCACATCTGGGGCTTCCAGCGGCCGTTCGTCCCGGAGCGGCAACTCGTCGCCGACGACGGGGCCTTGGTCGGACGGCTGATCCGCGACTGGTCCGGGCCGCGCTTCCAGGAGGACGGCGCGGACGAGGAGGCCCTCGCCGTGTACCGGCGGGCGATGTGCATCCCCTCCACGGCCCACTGCTCGATCGAGCCGTACCGGTGGATGATGCGGTCGATGGCCCGCCCGGACGGACTCCAGTTCAACCGGCGCATGAAGCGGCCCGTGCGGGTACCGACCCTGCACCTGCACGGCTCCCTCGACCCCGTGATGCGTACGCGCAGCGCCGCCGGATCCGGCGAGTACGTCGAAGCTCCCTACCGCTGGCGGCTGTTCGACGGGCTGGGGCACTTCCCGCACGAGGAGGACCCGGCGGCCTTCTCGACCGAGCTCGTGAACTGGCTGGGAGACCCCGAGCCCGACCGCTGACCGGCCCCGCCGCACACCGGGGCCCGGTCGGACGGTTCTTGACGGACCGTCCGGCGGCGGCGACGGGACGGCGCGGATGATTCGTATGCCTGTCTTACGAGCATTCAATTGCCCCGCGCATAGGCCAATTGGCCGCCCCGCACGGGATTACCGACCTTGGGCCCCGGGCACAGCTCGTTGTATGGGCTGGACGCACGACTACGGTGACACCGCACGCGAACGCCGCTCGGCCACAGCGCCGGGCGATCACGACAGGACCGGCCGGGACCTTCACGACCCCCGGCTCGGTATCCCGCGCATCCTGCGCCGTCGGGCCCGCTGGGTCTCGGCCAGGTTGCGCCACCCGCGCATGTAGAGACGCGCAGGGAGACCGCGAAACCAGCAGGGGCACCGCGCGGAACGCGGTGCCCCCTCACACGTCAGTCGACGACCGTCACAGGGCGCAGCCCTGGCTGTCGGCCCGTCGGTCGGCGGTCCGGCCGATGCGGATGTCGTCGCGGATCTCGTCCGCCGTCAGGGCGTACCCGGTGTTCGGGTCGTCGAGCGACTTCGCGAAGACGACCCCGTAGACCTTGCCGTCGGGTGTGAGCAGCGGGCCGCCGGAGTTGCCCTGGCGCACGGTCGCGTAGAGCGAGTAGACGTCGCGCTGGACGGTGCCCCGGTGGTAGATGTCCGGCCCGTTGGCGTTGATCCGGCCTCGGACGCGGGCCGCGCGGACGTCGTAGGCGCCGTTCTCCGGGAAGCCGGCGACGATGGCGTCGCTGCCGCTCGCCGCGTCCTTCTCGGCGAACTCCAGGACCGGGGCCTTCAGCTTGGGCACGTCCAGGACGGCGATGTCACGCTCCCAGTCGTAGAGCACGACCTTGCCGTCGTAGAGCTTGCCCTCGCCGCCGACCTGGACGGTCGGCTCGCCGACGCCGCCGACGACGTGCGCGTTGGTCATGACCTTGCCGGGGGCGAAGACGAAGCCGGTGCCCTCCAGGACCTTGCTGCAACTGGGCGCGGTTCCGACGACCTTCACGATCGAGAGCTTCGCCTGTTCGGCCACGCCGCTGCTGGCCAGGTCCGGGTCGGGCGCCTTGACCTCGGTGATCGGCTCGTTGGAGAACGGGCTGAAGACCTGCGGGAAGCCGTTGCGGGCGAGGGTGGTGCTGAAGTCGGAGAACCAGGTGTTCGCCTGGGCCGGCAGCACCTCCGACACGCCGAGGAGGATCTTGGAGTTGCGGACCTCCTTGCCCAGCGTGGGCAGCGAGGTCCCCGCGAGCAGCAGCCCGATCAACCAGGCCACCAGCAGCATCGCGACGACGTTGACCAGCGCCCCGCCGGTCGCGTCGACGGCGCGCGCCGGTGACCAGGTGATGTGGCGTCTGAGCTTGTTGCCCAGATGGGTGGTCAGGGCCTGACCGATCGAGGCACAGATGATGATCACGACGACGGCGATGACGACGACGGTCGTGGTGACCTGGGTGCCGTTGTCCGTCACCCGGTCCCAGATCAGGGGCAGCAGGGACACGGCGACGAGACCACCGCCGAGGAAGCCGATCACCGACAGGATGCCGACGACGAACCCCTGGCGGTAGCCGACGATCGCGAACCACACGGCGGCGACCAGCAACAGGATGTCCAGCACGTTCACGTGGGCCACCGTCTCATGCACGCCAGTCGAGCGGGACGTGACGTGAGCGGTCCCACGGCAGCTCCCACCCCGCGAAGTGCAGGATCCGGTCGATCACCCCGGCGGTGAAGCCCCAGACCAGGGCCGATTCCACCAGGAACGCGGGGCCCTGGTACCCGCCCGGGTGGACCACCGTGACCCGGTTCTCCGGGTCCGTGAGATCCGACACGGGCACCGTGAAGACCCGGGCCGTCTCCGCCGGGTCCACCGCGCCGACCGGGGAGGGCTCGCGCCACCAGCCCAGCACCGGGCTCACCACGAACTCGCTGACCGGGATGTAGAGCCGGGGCAGCACCCCGAAGAGCTGGACCCCCGACGGATCGAGCCCCGTCTCCTCCACGGCCTCCCGCAGCGCGGCACGCAGCGGGCCGGTGGTGTGGGGGTCGCCGTCCTCCGGGTCGAGGGCGCCACCCGGGAAGGAGGGCTGGCCCGCGTGCGAGCGCAGGGTGCCGGCGCGTTCCTGGAGCAGCAGCTCCGGACCGCGCGGGCCCTCGCCGAAGAGGATCAGTACGGCGGACTGCCGGCCCCGGCCGTCTTCGGGGGGCAGGAAGCGGCTGAGCTGGTGCGGTCGCACGGTCCGGGCCGCCGCCACCACGGGGTCCAGCCAGGCGGGCAGGCCGGTGGTCGTCAGGGGCGGGACCTCGGGGGCGGCCGGGGCCACCGTGGTCTCGTCCCGTGTCCCGCGCGTCATAGGCACCCCTGTCCGTGTTCTCCCACACCGCTGAACGCGGTCCGGGTACCGATTCGTTCCGCGACGCCCCGTACGGAGGTACGAGGGGCCACCGGCTCCTCGTACCTCCGTACCCGGCGCACCGGCGCTCAGGCCTCCGTACGGGCCCCCAGCGGCGGAGCCGGCAGGCCCGGGTAGTCCGGGGGCGGGGTCAGGCGCTGGCCGGGTTGGCCGCCCTTCTCGTACTTCAGCAGCTTCTCGGCCTTCTCCGGGTCCGTTTCGCCCTCTCCGTACGACGGGCAGAGCGGGGCGATGGGGCAGGCGCCGCAGGCGGGTCTGCGGGAGTGGCAGATGCGGCGGCCGTGGAAGACGACGCGGTGCGAGAGCATCGTCCACTCGCTCTTGGGGAAGATCGCGCAGATCTCCGCCTCGACCTTCTCCGGGTCCTGCTGCTCGGTCCACTTGAAGCGGCGAACCAGCCGCCCGAAGTGGGTGTCGACGGTGATCCCGGGGACTCCGAAGGGGGTGTGCACATTAGCACCATGGTCAGGATCGCCCGCCCGGCTTGCCTCGCAGGCGCACGCGTTGCCGGTCACAACGAACGCAGTCTTCCGCCCGACGCCGGGAAGTTTCACCAGCTCAGCGAGGGTGCGCGGCACCATGCCGTCATGGTCCGCCATCACAGCAGCCGCAATCCCGGTGATGCTCCGAGTCTTGGCGCGGAAGAACCCCGTGGGCCTGATCAGCTCCTCAACGCTTGCTGGGTCGGCCCCGGCCAGATCAGCCGGACGCGGGTACTTGGCGAACAGGGCCGGGGTCACCTGGTTCACGCGTAGGTCTGTCGTCTGCGCACTGAGCACCGTTGCGACCAACAGTTGCCACGCGTTTACGTGGTCCAGCTCGCAGTGCGCGTAGGGGTACACATCGGCAAGCGCACGGTTGATCTTCCGTGCCCGCCGGACGAGTGCTAGCCGGGTCTCTTCAGCCATGCTGGCCAGCCTACGGGGACCGCAGACAGCCCCGCCGGAACTCCCCGGGGGAAGAGTCAGACGGGGCTAGGAAGGGCTCTCAGGCGCCCCTTCTCGCACCCAATCAGACCCGATCAGCGGCGAGGGGTGCGAGTAGAACAGCTTGGCAGCCGTTCACGCGGCCGTTACTGGTGTTCCAGCGGATGCCGATTTCCCCGCCCCCATCCTCAGGACGGTTCGGACGCATTCCGGCTTCATGCCATCCATCATGACCAAACTGCCGACCGCACGTTGCCGAATTGTTGACCCATCCTTCATAGCGTGGTGTTCCTGGTAATCCGCGCCGCACTGCCCACACCTGGTGGGTATACAGCTCTGCCCAAGCCTCGCACTTCGCGGGGCGTTCGGTCCTGACAGTTACAAGCCGGGTGGGCACGTGCGCTCCTTTCGGGCAAGACGATTTCCAGCATGCGGCGTAGCACGCCTTCGCTGATACCAAGCTGCGCGGAAAGCTCGACGTAGCTCTCTCCGCCGTCAAGCCTTTCCCGCAGTTTGTCTTCATGGGCGGCTATGTAGTCGCGGTTCTCTTTCATCTCCCGGGCACTTAGCCGGGTCATGTCGGAATACTCCTTGGAGGTTCGCACCCGCCCACGTGGCCCACGTGCAACAGGCAGGGCTGACAGGAGCCGCTTAGGCCGCCCCCGTCGCACCCGCCGCCGCATAAGGCGTGTCGGCACTTCAGGACCCTGCGGAGTCGGGGCAGCCTGCCGTCTTCCCACACGAGCCATAAAGAGGCCCGCTCTTCGACGTCATCAGCAGACTCACCCACGTCCGCGTAATGCGGCATGGGGTGACCCTCGTTGAGAAAGCACACTCCCGATTCTTCGACGCGTGCATTGCGTTGCATGTAGTCGGGTACATGCCCTTTTAGGTCGCACCATCTTGGGGGTGGACTGACCGGGGCAGCCGGAATGGGCGCCCCTTCCGGGTACACGTAATCGTGATCCCCCATGAGAGCGAACACGCCTTCCGCATACTCCCCGAGAAAGGGAAGTGCGGCTACGAGGTTCGGAAGGCCGACCAGAATCGAGTCTGCTGTGTGCTGCTCCGGGTCTTCGTAGTCGTCCGCCTCAAGCCTTTTCTTGGCTTGCATGACTCGCCATCCGGTGAGCACCAGGCGCCTGAATTCCGGCAACTCCTCTTCGGTGAGTTCCGGAACTTCCTCGGTCACGCTTTCCCTCTCACTTCCCATGCCGCTGTCACCTCCTCCGGCTTGGCCGGGCGCAGGGCTTCCGGCTGTGCGTACCACTTCTCACCGTGGCCAATCGGCCGAAGCCTGTAGCCCTGGCCGCTCACGTAGCCCAGGGAGCGCCCCACACGGTCCGTGGCGGTGTCCATGACCGCGTCTCCGTCTTCGGGGCCGTACGGGTGCTCACGGGCCGCCTCAGGGGCGTTCACAGCTTCCGCCTGAGTCCGGCCCGGACGGCGACCAGGAGAGCCCGGGTCGGCGCGGTGTAGCCCTTGCGCGGCACCCAGTCAGGGACGTCCGCCCACGCGGGGAAGGGGTCCCGCTCGCCGTCGGGTCGGAGTCGGTAGAACTCACCTCGCGCTATCGCGCCGTCCAGCTTCCTCGCGCTGTCGCACGCCGTGGCTCGCACAGTCCTGTCCGCCATCAGCCTCACCGTCCCTCGGGTGTCGGTCCGTGGATATTCCCGCCACAAAGCGGACCGACGTAGGGGCATTCCTAGGGGCAAGTGCCGGTCGATCAACCGTTCTTGCCCTGTCTAGTGGCAGCAGTAGGGGCAAGATGGGCCCATGGCTATCGGGGCGCTGATCAAGGATCTACGCAAGGCTCGCGGCTGGAGTCAGGGGCGGCTAGCGTCAGCGATCAATGACGCCTTCGGGACGAACCTTGACCGGGAGTACGTGAGCCGCTGGGAGCGTTCCAAGGTGACCCCGGGGACTTACTACCTCCGGTGCCTGTCGGCCGTCCTGGACGTGCCCCTAGCCGCTCTAGAGGGTGAAGTGAAGCGCCGTACGTTCCTGACCGATGCGGCCGGAGCCGCGATAGCGCCCGTGGTGGCCTCAGACCTGCTGAGTGTGGGATTCGCCGCCCGACTCCACGGGGGGCCGTCTGTGGAGTCCTGGGAAGCCAAGCTAGCCACCTACGGCACGGAGTACATGAGCCTCGGTGCTGCCGACATTCAGCGGCGCGTGTCCAGGGAACTCGTCGTCGTGCAACAGCAGTTGGACGAGCCCCGGTTGTGGTCGGTGGCCGCTCGGCTCATGACCCTCTACGCCAAAACGTTTCCCGGCTCGGACGGCTCGAAGGCTGTGCAGTGGTACCGCATGGCAGCGGAGGCAGCCGACCAGTCCGGCGATGAGGATGCGCGTGTGTGGGTCCGGGGTCGAGCGGCTATTGCCCTTGGCTACGAGGGGGCGTCACTCGGAGTCGCTGACGTGCTGGCCGACCAGGCAATGGCGATCACTGACCGGCCATCGCTGGGGCTCCTGAACGCGATCTACGGGAAAGCACACGCAGCAGCGATCCGAGGCGACGTGGCCACGGCGCGGAAGCTCATGGAAGAGGGACGGCGCGTATTCGACAAAGCCGGATCGTACGAGCAAACCAGCGATTACGCCGTGCCCTGGTGGAGGCTCAACGTCTTCATCTCGCTTCTCGCTGCCCGTCTTGGGGACGAAGCCACAGCGGTAGCCGCCCAGGACGCCGCACGGCGTGAACTGCCCGCGTCGCTACCTCGGTTCGCCACCCATCTTGATATGCACCGTGGCCTCATGCTGGCTCGCTCTGGCGACGTGTCCGGCGGGGTGGCCTATGCACGTGCTGCCCTGGATGCGCTGCCCCCGGAAAAGCACTCCCTAACCCTCCGGCTACTCATGGCCGAGGTAAAAGACTCCTGAACGCACGACAGCCCCCGCAGACAGCCCCAGCACGGGAGCGGCCACGGGGACGGTCGTTGAATCGAAGGTGGCTGGGACCCTTGGGACTGCTGGGCAAGCCGCGCCAGAGCCCCGCAGCCGGCCCAGGGCGGTGCCTGGCAATCAAAGGTGCCCCCAGCTCCAAACTGCGACGGTCCCTCAGATCGGTACCCACGGGCCCACGGCGAATCACCGGGCGAGATCGCTCCGCGCAAACGTCTCAAGTTGCGGCGCTAGGTTTTCCCCTCCCTGCCGGTCGATCTCGGGGCCGGGAGGGGGGCACCCCCCAGGGGCAGCGAGGAGAGGCAGCGGGTATCAGAACGGCGGAACGTCATTCGGCTTTGGCTTGGCCTTCTCGGCAGCCCACCCGCCCGGCTGATGCTTAGCCGTTTCCTTGTTGTGGCAAGCAGTACACAACGGCCTAAGGTGCTTTGGCGCATCAGGCATTGCCTCACCTCTTGCCAGCAATTGCTTACGGCTCAATGGCCAATGGTCCGCGACGTTCGCATGTCGACTGCACATGACACACCATGGATTCGAGTATAGATAAGCCTTTCGCTTTCGCTGCCAGCCAACGTCATACCCGCGCTTGCTTGCTGATCCTCGCTGCTGTTCTCTCTGCCTCTTGTGTTCAGCGCACGGGCCACCATCCGTGAGTTCGCTGCAACCTGGCTGAGTACATGGCTTCCTGGGCTTTCGGGGCATGGCTGCTCCAAGGGTCTGAGTGCCGACACGGGCCGGGGGCATAGCATCAGCGAAGGGGGCGGCAGGCGTAGGGCAGGGGCATCGGCGCTGGTGAGAGGGCGAGGGGCCTCACGCCGGCATTCTGGGCTGATTCTCAGAAGGGAAGGCTGTTTGCCCAGCGAGGAGAGAACCACCGGCCCACCATGCGGCCGTCACCCAATCGCTGTCTGTAGGTGGCCACGCCAGCACACGGCCCGCAGGCCAACCGCTCAAATTCCGGGGCCTTAGCGACGTAGGCCGGTGACTGCTGGCACTCGGCGCACAATGCGTCCGTCCCTTGCTCGCTGAATAGCCGCTGCGTGGCTTCCCACTGTTCCGTCACGCTGTCTTCCTTTCGGAAAAGAGAAAAGCCCCGGTCCCCGCACAGGTAGGGACCGGGGCTAGATCGGGTGCGCGTTAGCGCTTAGGAGGCAGCATTGGTGATACGCACGTGAGCCGCAGGAACCGGCATAGCGAATGCCACACGCATGGTGCCGCGAACGCCAACACGGTCAGACGAGAAGTAGGCCGAGTGGTCGACGTCAAGGCGCGTGTCCTCGCGGGTCACAACAAGGAAATCATCCTTACTGATTCCGTAGACCACATCTGCCGGAACGTACGGGGAGATGACTACCGGGCGGCCAAGAATCGTACGTCGACCCTCAACAGCTAGATCCGGGTTTAGTAGGCCACGGTTAGACCCGCTGGTGTCCTTGAGCTTCGCGATTTCAAGGGCAGTAGCGGCGCCGGTAACCCAGTGAGTAATCCGACCCCCGGCAGCCTCGGACTTGGAAACGGCCTCTTCGAAGGGGTCAAGGTTGACGTAAGCCGCCGGAGCGGAAACGGTGGAAATTCCGGTCAGATCAGCGAAGCCATCTGGGTTCACGCCACCCAGGGAGTTGAAGAGCGCGTTATCTACCCGGTTAGCAATCTGCCGAGCAATGCTCTTGCCGATCTGATCAGCCGCAGACGGATTGGAGTCATCGGCCAGCTCACGAGAAACGATAGTGAGGGCCGCGAACTTTGCCGGAATGATTTCCAGTTCATCGAAGTCAGCGTCAGAAGGGGTGATCTCTGCACCCTCAGCAACAGCGCCAGCAGTCACGTCAGACGCGAGAATCGGAACGATGTACTTATTTGCGCTAGTCGTGACCTTATCGCCGGTCAGGTAGGCGACGGATAGTGCCTCGACTGGCTTAGTAACTAGCTCGCCGTACTCGGGCGGTAGAATCGATCGAGTACCGGCATCAGTGGTGAACATAGACATACGTAAAGGCCTTTGCGTGTGAGCGAAAGCGCGAGTGCCGCGCGATTAGTTGCCCGCTGTGCCTGACAGCGAATGGAACGGGCACCAGGCCCAAACGTGAGAAATCCGCCGCCCACCTGGGGCGTCAGCGGATTCTCAATAGGCACCTACGAAAGTCGGTAGGTGGTATGTAGTTGTAGGAAGATGAGCGCCAGCGCTGGCGCTCATCCATTCCTTGTCTCTAACGGCGCGTGAACTTGAGCGCTTCTAGCATCGTTGGCGAAGGGTCAGGCATAGAGCCCCGACGACCTCCGCCAACATCACCCCAGGGGGCGGGCCCATTTCGCAGGCCGGGGCGCTTTGCTAGTAGCGCTTTCACAGCAGCGTCTACGGCGTCCGGCATGACATTCCCTTCCGGGTCGGTCAGGTCATCAATGCTGGCTCCGCCAATGTCGAAAAGGTCCGAAGCGACACTCAGTTCCTTACCGGCCAGCGATTCAACCTGAGCACGCAGCAGGGAATGCACGCGCTTCTCAGTGGCTTCTAGCTTCGCCTCGGCCTCACGCAGCTTCGTGCGGTACTTCGCTGCTTCCCGATTTCCGCTAGTCGGCTCGGTGACTTCACCCTGCCCGTCCGAGGCCGGCTGAGGTAGCGCGGGATTCTGATCTGCCACAGGTTCAGCCACGGTCGTTACCCCCGTTCAGGATGGTTAGCAGAATGTGATTCGGGTTTGCATGGCGCACATGAGCAACAGCATCACTTGCAGTCATGGCGTCGCCGTAGAGCCGTGATAGCTCGTCAGCGCTCAGCCAAAGGGCTTCGGCGAAAATGCCGGGCGGGAACTGTGTGCGGACGTTGTCGCGGTGAAGGTGAGCGACCATCTGAGCTGACGCAAATACTTGGTCTGAAAGACCCTCAAGGAACTTCATGTCGGATGCCCTAACGTGTGATCCCCGCCGCTCAACCGGTCCGGGGCATCGGACAGCCCGGGAACGGCGGGGAAGTGTTTTGAGGAAACGGCCCCGGTCACCCTGTTGAGGAATGACCGGGGCTCCTTTTCCGAAAGGCCGGGGGCCATGCCAAGCCCCCGTTACCGCTGACGTGTAATCAGCGGAGTCAGATAACACTTACGCCACGCATCAGCGCACAGATAGCGAAGACGAGGAATGCGGCTAGGAGGAGGTCGGCGAAACTCACTCAGGCCCCCTTGCGTAGGCGCGGCATATAAGCTCATGGGTAGCGCGCACAGCACTGGCGGGCGGACGGCCCAACCGGCTTCTTCGCGGCTTCGCGGCCTGCGCGTCTAGAAAGGCGTGTGCGGCCTTTGCGCTGGCTTCCCGGCTCCCTGCCTCAACCGCACGGCGTTCGGGCCTCACAGCGGCGTATGCGGCCTTGATGAGCGGGGCAATGGCGTCCGCCAGTCCTTCCCGGCCAACCCGTCGATGCGCGTTGTCCATAAGCTTGTGACAGCTTCGGCACATCGCAACGTAATTCCGGCTGTCCTCAGACCAAACTCGGTAGGCACGTCCGGCCCCGTGGCGTTCGTTCGGGTCATTCCACAGATACGCCCACTGGTCAGCAGTCAAGAGGCACCAGGCGCACGGGTGATATTTCGCGGGCAGCCTCATTGCGTCTAGTCGACGGTGCATGGTGTGGTAATCGTTTTCGGCAGACATGGTGAAGTCCTTCACGTGGCAGAAAAGAGAAAAGGCCCCAACTCGACAGGGAGTCACACTTACCGATCTGCCACGTTCGGTAAGGGCGCTCAACCCATCAGGTTGGGGCCTGCGTACGGATTAACCCCCGCACGGGCGTTTTTGGGGCGGGCGGTTGTCAGTGGCAGACCCGCGAGAGACGCTAAAGGTGGTCTCGAATATATCTAGTGAGTCGATTGCCCTTGGTGTGCCCTCGGAGTCCCAAAATCGCCGAGAACAGCCGGCGTGTGATGCGGATCACGCGAAATGGCTTGCGCGGGGCAGCGAGAAGGGGGCGAACTCGGGGCGGGTGTAGCAATGTAGATTTGGAGTCGAGTTGGGTAATGGACTAGGGAAACCTTATCTATTGTGAGTTTGGGGTCTGTTTCTACACTTCTACATTAGAGAGCTGTTTAAGCAGGTCAGGAAGGTGTGGCTGATGGCTTGTCAGGTGGAGGGGTGTAGTTTCGCTCTGCCTGCTGACCCGATCGCACCCAAAAGCTCTATGTGCCCGCCTGAGCACCTCCGAGCGGTCCGCCGGTCCCGGGTGCCAGCGAGGATGCTGCAAGCTCTCAGAGGCCCGCTCAGGGCACGAGAAAGCCCCGCCAGACCACTAGGGCCAACGGGGCTGTCCTCAAGGGTTACGCGGGGTCCGGTTCGCTCTCGTGCTTCCGCTGGACGAATTCCAGCTCTATCCGCGTCGTCACGTCGTAGCCGCCCCGTACACGGCCACTGTGGGCATTCCTCGTGGGCCTGACCACAATCTTCCGCACGAACAGCTCAACGAACTTTCGCTTATCGGCAAGGTCCGCCGTGTCCCACCATGAGCCCTTTCCGATAGGGTCACCGTCTTCCCCTGGCATCAGCCATTCGTCAAACGGCAGTTCCACGGTTTCCGGGTCGGACAGCGTTTCTAGGCGTGTTTCCGCCGCACTGATACGGGCCTCAATGCGCTTCTTCTTCTCGATGAAGCGCTCACGCCCGATCTCCCCGGAGTAGAGACCGGCGTCAAGGTCGTCGTACAGGTCCCTGAGTGCGTTCTGAGCGTCCGCGCGTTCTGTGACTACTTCAGTCCTTTCTGCGGCTGTCTCAGGGAGTTCTAGAGAGTGGGAGAAGACCCGCGCTGCCTCAATCACGATGTCCATCGTTTCCGGGCTAGCGTCGCTGCGTGTCGCATCCTGAATTACAGCGATGATGCACCGGGCCACGTAATCATCTAGGTGGCTTTGCATGACGCTATTCTTGGCTTCGTGCTCGCCCGGCTTTGTCGGGACATTCGTTGACCGGGTGCAGAGGTAAACCGGCTTCGCTCCGCTGTTCTGCGCCTTGCCCGGGCGTCCGCACTCGCACGTGAGAACGGCCTTACGGTCTGCGTTCCGAAGGCCGCTAAGAAGCGACGTTCCACGGGCCACGCCTTCGCCTTGCCCACGGCCCGTAAGCCATGCCTGCAACTCATACCACTGAGCCGCAGGGATAATTGGGTCACAGATCACGGCCGGGCGCCCGTCATCGTCCCGGTTAATCCGGTAGCCAACGAGGGTGCTGGTCTTTGCTCCGTTCTCCTTGACCTTGTAAATCGGGTCAGCACGCATTCCCGCAATGGCGGGATTGAGAAGCATCCATTTCAGGGTCTTGACACCCCACACGGACGAAGCCCGCTCTTTCCCCTTGTTCTGCCCGCGCGTGGGAATTCGCCTCTTCGTCATGTCGTCACAGATTGCGGACAGAGTACCGGGGTTGCGCTCGCCCTTTTTCTTGCTGATCGGCTGATCCTTGTGCTTGAGGATCAGAGCCACGATGCGCCGTAGGTTTGCTGCCTCTGCCTTGTTGTGCACGAGACGCATTAGCGGCAACTTGCCGTCAATGTACTGCTCGGCGTCGAGACCATACGGGGTCTGTCCCCCGAGCCATGAGCCTTTGGCGCGCTGCGTTGCCTTTACGTCGCGGACCTTCTTTGACTTAAGGTCTGATTCCTTGTTCACGGCGTCGGCGCGCATGATCAGTTGCATTAGTTGCCATGTATCGCCGTTGGGCGGAAACACGCCGTCCTCAACGCTGACAATGGTGATTCCGTAGCCCTGGAGTTCCAGGACCAGTTGGATTGCCTCACGCACTTCGCGGCGAGAAAAGCGGCTCATGTCGTAGACGATGAGCATGTTGAAGGCGCCAGCACGGGCAGCCTTGAGCATTTCCTCAAAGCCTTCACGGTAGGCGTCCGTGTCCCAGCCGGATACGCCGATGTCCTCGTAGTGCCGGACGAACCGCGCGCTGAGCTCACCGGCTCGGGCCTCGTTGGCTGCGCGCTGAGTGATGGGGGATGCCTCGGTCTTGTTTGCCTTGGCCGAGGACTGCCGTACGTAGCTGACGGCGACAGCCTCAAGGGACCGAGCTGACAGCAGGCTGAGGGGGATCTCAGCGGGCGACGTGGTGACCACGCGTTGGCTCCTAGGGGTCGTAGTGGACCCCTACGGATCCGCCTCTAGGAGGGGGTGAGCGTGTGGATTGCCACCGTGGTACCTAAGTGGCGAACCCGAAGGCGTTGCCGAGGACCACGTTCGCCGTCTTGCGGCCGACTCCCGGGAGGGTGACGAGGTCGTCGAGGCGCCCCGGCACCTCGCCGCCGAAGGTGTCCCGCAGGGCCTGGGAGAGGCCGAGCAGGGACTTCGCCTTCGCCCGGAAGAACCCGGTCGGCCGGATGATCTCCTCCAGGTCCTCGGGAGCGGCCGCCGCCATGTCCTCGGGCGTGGGGTAGGCGGCGAAGAGGGCCGGAGTCGTCTGGTTCACCCGGAGGTCGGTGGTCTGCGCGGACAGCACGGTGGCGACCAGCAGCTCGAAGGGATTGCGGAAGTCGAGCTCCGGATGGGCGTACGGGTACACCTCGGACAGTTCCCGGTTGATCCGGCGGGCCCGGCGGACCATCGCCAGGTGCGATTCCGGCTTCGCGGAAGCCACCGACCTCGGTTTCTTGGCCGAAACTTTGCCCTGGGGGGCGGGCGGGGCCTTCCTCGGCGCCGCCACGGGGGCTTGTTCGCCCACGGCTGAATTTCGGGTCGCCGTCACTCCTGCGGACCCCTTGGCCTGTGCTCTCACCGGCTTATTGGACACCCGGCCAGCCTAAGGCCGGCCGCTGACACCCGCCCGGACCTCAGGTAACACCACTCCGATTGGTCCCGCGCCGCACAGCACGCCCCTCCGTCCGGCATCCTTGTGATTGATCGCACTGTTTGAGCCGTCCGGCAAAATGGGGAGCGGTCCCCTGGCTGGTCGACATAGGAGAGAGACTCGTGGACGACGTTCTGCGGCGCGCCCCGCTCTTCGCGGCGCTCGATGACGAGCAGGCCGCGGAGCTCCGCGCCTCCATGGGCGAGGTGACCCTCGCACGCGGTGACGCCCTGTTCCACGAGGGCGACCCCGGCGACCGGCTGTACGTGGTGACCGAGGGCAAGGTGAAGCTGCACCGCACCTCCCCCGACGGCCGCGAGAACATGCTGGCCGTCCTCGGCCCCGGCGAGCTGATCGGCGAGCTGTCGCTCTTCGACCCGGGCCCGCGCACCGCCACCGCCACCGCGCTGACCGAGGTCAAGCTCCTCGGCCTCGGCCACGGCGACCTCCAGCCCTGGCTCAACGCCCGGCCCGAGGTCGCGACCGCGCTGCTGCGCGCAGTCGCCCGGCGCCTGCGCAAGACCAACGACCAGATGTCCGACCTGGTCTTCTCCGACGTTCCCGGCCGCGTGGCCCGGGCGCTCCTGGACCTGTCGCGCCGCTTCGGCGTGCAGTCCGAGGAGGGCATCCACGTCGTCCACGACCTGACGCAGGAGGAGCTCGCGCAGCTCGTCGGCGCCTCCCGCGAGACCGTGAACAAGGCCCTGGCCGACTTCGCGGGCCGCGGCTGGCTCCGCCTGGAGGCCCGCGCCGTGATCCTGCTGGACGTGGAGCGCCTCGCGAAGCGCTCGCGCTGACGCACCGCGCCGCGCACCGCGGCAGTCGTCGTGAAGGGGTCCTGCCCGGTCGGGCGGGGCCCCTTCACGCATCCGGACGTACGAGAGCCGACGGCTCCAAAAAAACGCGTGGGACCCCGGCCGAAGGAAGGGCAGAGTGGGCGCCATGGAACACAGAGGGCTGGACGCTGACGGGTACTTCGAGCGGGAGGGCTCGCTGGGCCGGGTGCAGCCCGGGTTCGCCGCCCTAGTCGCGACCGCCAGGGCCCGGATCGCCGAGGCGTACGGGCAACGGCTGCACAGCGCCTACCTGTACGGGTCGGTGCCGCGCGGGACCGCCCGCCCGGGACGCTCCGACCTCGACCTGTTGATCGCCCTGCACCGGGAGCCGACCGACGAGGACCGGGACACGACCGAGGCGCTGGGGCGCGGGCTCGACGAGGAGTTCGCCGAGATCGACGGCGTCGGCATCCTGCTGTTCGGCAAGGACCGGCTGCTGAGCGAGCGGGAACGTCACGACCTGGGGTGGTTCCTCGCCTGCCTGTGCACGCCGCTGCTCGGGGACGACCTCGCCGAGCACCTGCCCCGGTACCGTCCGGACGCCCTGCTGGCCCGTGAGCTGAACGGCGACCTGGCCGCCCTGCTGCCCCGATGGCGCGAGCGGGCCGGGGCCGCCTCCACGCCCGCCGAGTACCGCAGGATGAACCGTTTCTTCTCGCGGCACCTGGTGCGCACCGCGTTCACCCTGGTGATGCCCCGGTGGGGCGGCTGGAGCAGCGACCTGCGCGAGTCCGCCGAGGTGTTCGGCCGCTACTACCCGGAGCGCGCCGCACAGCTGCGGGAGGCCGCCGAGGTGGCCCTGGAGCCCGTCGCGGACCCGGAGGTGACGCGCCGCTGGCTGGCGGACCTGGGCCCGTGGCTCGCGGACGAGTACACGGCCCGGCTGGGCACGAAGTCGCCCCGGTAGTGAGCGGGGGCCCGTCAGGCCCGCCGAGTGACGTCCAGGGCCTCCACGGCCCTCTTCGCCTCGACCAGGCTCGCGCCGGTGATGCCGCGGTAGGCCTTGATGGCCGAAACCGTGCGGCCCTCGCGCACCAGGGCGCGCACCTCGTCCAGCCCGGCCGGCTCCGGCTCCTCGATGCCGAGGTGGCCCAGGACCGAGCCGAGCCGGCGCTCCAGCCGGTCGACCTTGTGCTCCAGCGCCTTGGCGCGCAGCGTCGCCGACGAGGCGACCCACCCGACGCCTGCCAGTACGACGAGCAGCACGAGGAACGTGCTCATTCCGGTCCTCCCGGGATCAGTCCGTGATCTTGCAGGTACTCCAGCTGCGCCCGTACGGACCACTCCGCCGCCGGCCACAGGGACCGGTCCACGTCCGCGTAGACCCGGGCGACGACCGCTTCGGGGGTGACGAAGCCGTCCTCCACGGCCGTCTCGACCTGGGCGAGCCGGTGGGCGCGGTGGGCGAGGTAGTACTCGACGGCGCCCTGGGCGTCCTCCAGGACCGGCCCGTGGCCCGGCAGCACCGTGTGCACGCCGTCGTCGACGGTGAGGGAGCGCAGCCGGCGCAGGGAGTCCAGGTAATCGCCGAGGCGCCCGTCGGGGTGGGCGACGACGGTGGTGCCGCGGCCCAGGATGGTGTCGCCGGTCAGGACGGCCCGGTCGGCGGGCAGGTGGAAGCAGAGCGAGTCGGAGGTGTGCCCGGGGGTGGCCACGACCCGCAGCTCCAGGCCGCCGGTGCGGATCACGTTCCCCGCGGCGAGTCCCTCGTCGCCGAGCCGCAGGGCCGGGTCGAGGGCGCGGACCTTGGTCCGGGTGAGTTCGGCGAAGCGGCCCGCGCCCTCGGCGTGGTCCGGGTGGCCGTGGGTGAGCAGGGTCAGCGCGATCCGCTTGCCGGCCTGCTCGGCGGCGGCGATGACGGCCTTGAGGTGGGCCTCGTCGAGCGGGCCGGGGTCGATAACGACGGCCAGCTCGGAGTCCGGCTCGCCGACCAGCCAGGTGTTGGTGCCGTCCAGGGTCATGGCGGAGGCGTTGGGGGCCAGGACGTTGACCGCGCGGGCGGTCGCGGGCCCGGAGGAGACCACTCCGCGGGGCTGGCCCGGCAGGGCTGCGGCGTCGGTCATGAGGGGGCCCCCGGCCGGTCGGAACGGACGCGCTTGGTGAACTCGTCGTGGCCCGGCCAGCTGAGCACCAGCTCGCCGTCCACCAGGGCGGCCCGGGCCACGACGGCGGTCAGGTCCTGCGCGGCGGCGCCCGCGAGCGCCGCGGCGGCGCTCCCGTACGGCTCCAGCGAACGCAGCGTCGCGATGGTGGGCGGCATCATCAGCAGCTCGCCCTTGTCGTAACCGTCGGCCGCGACGGCGGGGCCGATCCAGACGGTGCGGTCGGCCTCGGTGGAGGCGTTGCGGGTGCGCTGCCCCTCCGGGAGGGCCGCGACGAAGAACCACGTGTCGTAGCGGCGGGGCTCGAACTCCGGGGTGATCCAGCGGGCCCACGCGCCGAGCAGGTCGGAGCGCAGCAGCAGGCCGCGCCGGTCCAGGAACTCGGCGAAGGACAGCTCGCGGCCCACGAGGGCCTGCCGGTCGGCCTCCCAGTCGTCCCCGGTGGTGTCGCCGACGACGGTGTCCGCGGTCGGCCCCGCGAGCAGCACCCCGGCCTCCTCGAAGGTCTCCCGTACGGCTCCGCACACGATGGCCTGCGCGGAGGCGGCATCGGTGCCGAGGCGTGCGGCCCAGGCGTCCTGGTCCGGGCCGGCCCAGCCGATGCGGTGGTCCTCGTCGCGGGGGTCGACCCCGCCGCCCGGGTAGGCGTAGGCGCCGCCCGCGAAGGCCATTGAGGAGCGGCGGCGCAGCATGTGCACGGCGGGGCCGGCGGCGGTGTCGCGCAGCAGCATCACCGTGGCGGCGCGTCTGGGCGCGACCGGGGTGAGCGATCCGTCCGCGAGCGCGCGGATGCGGTCGGGCCACTCCGGGGGATACCACTGACCCCCGGCGGGGCTGGACGACGACTGACCGTGCTGACCGTTCGGCATGGCCGGATGCTACGACCATCCGGCCCGATGTTCGAGGGGCACCCGCGGTGACCTGCCCCGACGGCGAACCGGGCGACGTCCCCGCGGGCGGCGTGGCGGCCCCCCGGGGAAGCGGAAGGGGCCGCTGCGCGAGCAACGGCCCCTTGCCGCAGACCCGCGCGGTGCGGGGCCCGGGTCAGGCTCCGGGGACCAGCTCGACCTGGATCTCGACCTCGACGGGGGCGTCGAGCGGCAGGACCGCCACACCGACCGCGCTGCGGGCGTGGACGCCCTTCTCGCCGAGGACGGCGCCCAGCAGCTCGCTCGCGCCGTTCAGCACGCCCGGCTGGGCGGTGAAGTCCGGGGCGGAGGCGATGAAGCCGACGACCTTGACGACGCGGGCGATCTTGTCGAGGTCACCGACCACGGACTTCACGGCCGCCAGCGCGTTCAGCGCGCAGGTCGCGGCGAGTTCCTTGGCCTGCTCGGCGGACACCTCGGCGCCGACCTTGCCGGTCATCGGGAGGGTGCCCTTGACCATGGGCAGCTGGCCCGAGGTGAACACGTAGTCACCCGAGCGCACGGCCGGCTGGTAGGTGGCCAGCGGAGGAACGACGTCCGGCAGCGTCAGGCCGAGCTCGGCCAGTTTCGCGTCGACGACGCCGCTCATGCCTTCTCCCGCTTGAGGTAGGCCACGAGCTGCTCGGGGTTGTTCGGGCCGGGCACGACCTGGACGAGCTCCCAGCCGTCCTCGCCCCAGGTGTCCAGGATCTGCTTGGTGGCGTGGACCAGCAGGGGGACCGTCGCGTATTCGAACTTCTTGGTCATGGGGGCGAGCGTAACGCCTGTCGTGCGGGCCTCATGCGCGGCCCGTGGACCGAGTCGTTAGGCTCGGACGCTGTGAGCAGGCTCCAGGTGGTCAGCGGCAAGGGCGGCACCGGCAAGACCACGGTCGCCGCGGCACTCGCGCTCGCCCTCGCACGCGAGGGCAGGCGGACACTTCTGGTGGAGGTCGAGGGCAGGCAGGGCATCGCACAACTGTTCGGAGCGGAAGCGCTCCCCTACGAGGAGCGGAAGATCGCCGTCGCGCCCGGCGGGGGCGGCGGTGAGGTGTACGCGCTCGCCATCGACGCCGAACGGGCGCTGCTGGACTACCTCCAGATGTTCTACAAGCTCGGCTCGGCGGGCCGCGCGCTCAAGAAGCTCGGCGCGATCGACTTCGCGACGACCATCGCGCCCGGCCTGCGGGACGTCCTGCTGACCGGCAAGGCGTGCGAGGCCGCGCGGCGCAAGGACAAGGCCGGCAGGTTCGTCTACGACCACGTGATCATGGACGCCCCGCCCACCGGGCGGATCACCCGCTTCCTGAACGTCAACGACGAGGTCGCCGGGCTCGCCCGGTTCGGGCCGATCCACAACCAGGCCCAGGCCGTCATGAAGGTGCTCAAGTCCCCGGAGACCGAGGTGCACCTGGTCACGCTGCTGGAGGAGATGCCCGTCCAGGAGACCGCGGACGGCATCGCGGAACTGCGGGAAGCCGGCCTTCCGGTGGGCCGCGTCGTCGTGAACATGGTGCGCCCGCACCACTTGGACGAGGACACCCTGCGCTCCGCGGCCGGCGAGCACCGGGCCGAGATCGCGCAGGCCCTGTCCCGGGCCGGGTTGGGTGGCTCCCGCCGCGGCGGGCTGGCCGAGCGGCTGGTGGAGCCGCTGCTCGCGCAGGCCGCGGAACACGCGGGCCGGGTCCGGCTGGAGCGCGAACAGCGCGCCACGCTCGCGGAGCTGGACGTGCCGACGTACGAACTCCCCCTGCTCGGGGCGGGGATGGAGCTGGCCGGGCTGTACGAGCTGGCCGCGGAGCTGCGCAAGCAGGCGGACGCCGAATGAGCGAGGGAGTGGACACCATGGGCCTGGACACGCCGCCGAGGCTGGCGGTCGACGCGCTGCTGGACGACCCGAGCATCCGGATCGTGGTGTGCTGCGGCTCGGGCGGCGTCGGCAAGACCACCACGGCCGCCGCGCTCGGCGTACGGGCCGCCGAACGCGGCCGCAAGGCCGTCGTGCTGACCATCGACCCGGCTCGGAGGCTGGCCCAGTCCATGGGCATCGACTCCCTGGACAACACCCCGCGCAGGGTCCCCCTGGAGGGGGGCGGCGGAACCGGCGAACTGCACGCCATGATGCTGGACATGAAGCGGACCTTCGACGAGATCGTCGAGGCGCACGCGGACGGCGAGCGGGCCCGGGCGATCCTGGCGAACCCCTTCTACCAGTCCCTGTCGGCCGGCTTCGCGGGCACGCAGGAGTACATGGCGATGGAGAAGCTGGGCCAACTGCGGGCCCGGGACGACTGGGACCTCATCATCGTCGACACCCCGCCGAGCCGGTCCGCGCTGGACTTCCTCGACGCGCCGAAGCGCCTCGGGTCCTTCCTGGACGGGAAGTTCATCCGGGTGCTGATGGCCCCGGCGAAGGTCGGCGGCCGGGCCGGGATGAAGTTCCTCAATGTCGGCATGTCGATGATGACGGGCACGCTGAGCAAGCTGATGGGGGCCTCGCTGCTGAAGGACGTGCAGACCTTCGTGGCCGCGATGGACACGATGTTCGGTGGGTTCCGCACCCGCGCGGACGCGACGTTCCGGCTGCTCCAGGCCCCCGGTACGGCCTTCCTCGTGGTCGCGGCGCCCGAACCGGACGCCCTGCGCGAGGCGGCGTACTTCGTGGAACGGCTCGCGGCGGAACGGATGCCGCTGGCCGGCCTGGTGTTGAACCGGGTCCACGGGAGCGGCGCCAGCCAACTCTCGGCGGAACGGGCCCTGGCCGCCGCAGAGAATCTTGAAGAGGGCGGCATTGTCGATCAGGAGTCCGGGAAAGCTGGACTTCGTGACGCCGCCGACGACGGCTCCCCCGACGTGGACGAGGTCACGGCAGGACTGCTGCGTCTGCATGCGGAACGGATGCAGGTGATCGCGCGTGAACGGCGCACACGCGATCGCTTCACCTCTCTGCACCCGGAAGTGGCGGTGACGGAAGTGACCGCCCTGCCCGGCGACGTGCACGACCTCGCCGGGCTGCGGGCCATCGGAGAGTGCCTCGCGGCCGGGGTACCGGCCGGAGCGTAGGCGTTCGCAGGGTTCTCGTACGACGTGGTGCCCGGGTGATCTACCCGGCCGCCGCGTACGTCTCGTACGGAACGTCGATCTCCGCGTCGACATCCATGGTGAGGATGCCCGTACTGCGTTCGTACTCCGTGCGGGCGGTTTCGAGCAGCCGTCGCCACGAGGTGACGGTGGGACGTCGGCGCAGCAACGCGCGTCGTTCCCGCTCGGTCATTCCGCCCCATACTCCGAACTCGACACGATTGTCGAGCGCGTCGGCCAGGCACTCGGTCCGCACCGGACATCCGGTGCACACCGCCTTGGCCCTGTTCTGTGCCGCTCCTTGAACGAACAGTTCATCCGGATCGGTAGTGCGGCAGGCTGCCTGCGCACTCCAGTCGGTAACCCAGCCCATCCCGGCGCCGTCCTCTCCCGAATCGAGGCTCCCCCACGGCGGTAGCGGCATATTCACCGCTGCCAGTTGAGGACGTTACGGAAGGTGGGCACAGTGCAACACCCCCGACGGGCCCAATCTTGAATGGTCCGAACGGACTATGGGTAAGCGGCAGATCACCCGACGGAGTGATCCGGCGACATGCCCGACCATTCCGGCGATTGGGGTGAAATCGGGGGCTGCCGGTAAGCGGCCGACAGAGCGAAGGGCGAGATTCGGACACGTGTCCACCCCATTCGGGAAGGGTGAAAAACAAGCCGAGGGGTTGATGTCGCACCGCACTGCTGTGACAGTTGGGGCCAGCTTAGGCCAAGGCATTCGCGTGTGTCCGGTGAATGAGAACGTAGGCTGCCCTCCATGGGTAAGAAGCGCTCGGGCGGCGGGCTCACGGGACCACAGCAGGCCGCCAAGTTCCTCGGGGTGTCCGTTCTCTCCGGAGTCGTACTGGCCGGCATCGCGATCCCGGGCGCCGGCGCGCTGGGACTCGCGGCCAAGGGCACGGTGGAGGGATTCGACGAGATCCCGGCCAATCTCAAAACGCCTCCGTTGAGTCAGCGCACCACGATTCTGGACGCGGAGGGTGGCCTGATCGCCACCGTCTATTCACGTGACCGACAGGTCGTCCCGCTGACGGCGATCTCCCCGTACATGCAGAAGGCGATCGTCGCCATCGAGGACTCGCGTTTCTACGAGCACGGCGCGGTCGACCTCAAGGGCATCCTGCGCGCGGTGAACCGCAACGCGCAGGAGGGCGGCGCCGCTCAGGGCGCGTCCACGCTGACGCAGCAGTACGTGAAGAACGTCTTCGTCGAGGAAGCGGGCGACGACGAGACGAAGGTGCGCGAGGCGCAGGAGAAGAGCCTCGGACGCAAGATCCGCGAGCTCAAGTACTCGATCCAGGTCGAGGAGGAGCTCGGGAAGAAGAAGATCCTCGAGAACTACCTCAACATCACCTACTTCGGCCAGCAGGCCTACGGGATCGAATCGGCGGCGCAGCGCTACTTCAGCAAGCCCGCCAAGGACCTCACCATGGACGAGTCGGCGCTACTGGCCGGCCTGGTCCAGTCGCCGAGCCGGTACGACCCCGTCAACGACGCGCAGGAGGCGATGAAGCGCCGCAACACCGTCCTGCAACGGATGGCCGACATGAAGGACATCTCGCAGGCGGAGGCGGAGGAGGCGAAGAAGAAGCCGGTCCAGCTGAAGGTGACCCGGCCGAAGAACGGCTGCATCACCGCGGTCAAGGGCGCGGGCTTCTTCTGCGACTACGTGCGCAACACCTTCCTGTCGGACCCGGTGTTCGGCAAGACGCGCGAGGACCGGGCGAAGATCTGGAACCAGGGCGGCCTGACCGTCCGTACGACCCTGGACCCGCAGTCCCAGGAGTCGGCGAACGCCTCGATCAAGGACCACGTCAACGAGGACGACTCGATCGCCACGGCCGTGACCATGATCCAGCCGGGCACCGGCCGGGTCCTGGCCATGGGGCAGTCGAAGCCGTACGGCTTCGGGAAGAACGAGACGCAGATCAACTACTCCGTGGACAAGCGGATGGGCGGCTCCAACTTCGGCTTCCAGGTGGGTTCCACGTTCAAGCCCTTCATCGCGGCCGCGGCCCTCGAGCAGGGCATGGCGCCGACCAAGGTCTACTCGGCGCCCAACAAGATCGACTACCCGAGCCCGATCCCCAAGTGCGACGGCAGCCAGTGGGTCAACCTGCCGGACGGCAAGAAGAAGCTCGCGACGGCCGAGAACGAGACCGAGGACGAGATCGGTCCCTACGCGCTGCGGACGGCGATGGAGAAGTCCATCAACACGTACTTCGTGCAGATGATCGGCGAGATCGGGCTCTGCCCGGTGAACGAGATGACGCAGAAGCTCGGCGTGATCCCGGCCGACGGCTCGAAGCTGCCCGAGGCCCCCTCCATCGCGCTCGGCTCCGCCGAACTGTCGCCGCTGACGATGGCCAACGCGTACGCGACCTTCGCCAACCGGGGCACGTACTGCACCCCGATCGCCCTGGAGTCGATCACCGACGCCCACGGCAAGGCCCTCGCGGTGCCGAAGACCAAGTGCGATCGGGCGATGTCCCAGGACACCGCCGACACCATCAACACCCTGCTGCGCGGCGTGGTCGACTCCGGTACCGGTGAGAAGGCCGGCCTGAGCAACCGCGACAACGCGGGCAAGACCGGTACGACGGACTCCCGTTACAACGCCTGGTTCGTCGGCTACACCCCGAACATGTCGGGCGCGGTGTGGGTCGGCTCGGGCGGCGCGAAGAAGATCTCGATGGAGGACATCACCATCGGCGGGCAGTACTACCCGAAGGTCTTCGGCGGTGGCCTGCCCGGCCCGATCTGGCGCGACGCGGTCTCCGGCGCCCTGTCCGGGCGCGAGGCACCCGACTTCGCCACGGTCAGCATCGCGGAACCCCAGCTCCCGAGCACCGGCAACGGCAACAACGGCGGCCGGGGCAACGGGAACGGGGCCGGTAACTCCAACCCGCCGACCCCGAACCGGCCCGGCAAGCCGAACAAGCCCGGCGGCGACGGCAAGCCCGGCGACAGCCGGCCCGGCGGTGCGACGGCTGCCGGAGCCACCGGCGGCGCGGCCGCCGCGGGCGGCGGGGGCGACTCCCAGAAGCCGCCGTTCGGCGGGATCACCGGGGAGCCCGGCCTGATCGGCGGCCGGGAGGAACAGTAGGACCCGCGGTGGAGAAGGGGAGGGCCCCGGCCGGATGATCCGGCCGGGGCCCTCCCTCGTTCCCGCTGCTGTACCTGTACCTGTACCTGTACCTGTACCTGTTTCCGTACCCGTACCCGTACCCGTTTCCGCGCGGGATCGGGTGCTGCTCCTACCGATCCCGCCCGGTTCAGGAAAGCCGGCGCTTGACGACGGCGGCGACCCGGCCGCCCTCCGCCAGACCCGCGACCTTGGGATTCACGATCTTCATGACGGCGCCCATGGCCCGCGGCCCCTCGGCGCCCGCCGCCTTGGCCTCCTCGACCGCCTGCGCCACGATCGCGTCGAGCTCGTCGTCGGACAGCTGCTTGGGCAGGTACGCGTCGAGGAACTCGCCCTCCAGCGTCTCCCGCGCGGCCTGCTCGGCGCGGCCGCCCTGGGCGAAGGCCTCCGCGGCCTCGCGGCGCTTCTTCGCCTCCTTCGCGATCACCTTGAGGACTTCGTCATCGGAGAGCACGCGTGCTTCCTTGCCCGCGACCTCCTGGTTGGTGATGGCGGACAGGGTCAGGCGCAGCGTCGACGAGGCGAGCTCGTCGCGGGCCCTGATGGCGTTGGTGAGGTCTTCCTGGAGCTTGGCCTTGAGCGTGGTCATGTCCATGAGTCTGCCAGGTGAGGGGGCGGTGGCGCCCGCCGGTTTTCCGCGTCTGCGACGATAGGGGGCATGCGCGCGCGTTACGGAGTCCCCCTCAAAGTCACTGCCTCGATCGCGGCGGTGGGTGCCGCCGGAGTGGCCTATGCCGCCGGATTCGAGGCCCGTTCCTTCCGCCTGCGCCGGGTCACCGTGCCCGTGCTCCCGCAAGGGATGCGCCCGCTGCGCGTGCTCCAGGTGTCCGACATCCACATGGTCGGCGGGCAGCACAAGAAGCGCGCCTGGCTGCAGTCCCTGGCCGGGCTGCGCCCCGACCTCGTCGTGAACACCGGCGACAACCTCTCCGACACGGAGGGCGTGCCGGAGGTGCTCGACGCACTGGGTCCGCTGATGGAGTTCCCGGGCGTCTACGTCTTCGGGTCCAACGACTACTACGGGCCGCGGCTGCGCAACCCGGGGCGGTACCTGATCGAGAAGACCCAGGGCCGGCACGGACTGAACGGCAACAAGCCGGTCGTCGGCGCCGTCCACAACCCGTGGGAGGGCATGCGCGACGCCTTCGACGCGGCGGGCTGGCTCAACCTCACCAACACCCGGGCCCGGCTGAAGCTGGAAGGGCTGGAGCTCGCCTTCACCGGCCTCGACGACCCCCACATCAAGCGGGACCGCTACGAGCAGGTCGCGGGCGGTCCGGAGGCGGACGCCGACTTCTCGATGGCCGTCGTGCACGCCCCGTACCTGCGCGTGCTCGAATCCTTCACCGCCGACCGGTACCCGCTGATCCTCGCTGGGCACACGCACGGCGGGCAGCTGTGCATCCCCTTCTACGGGGCCCTGGTCACCAACTGCGACCTGGACACCAAGCGGGTGAAGGGCCTGTCGACGTACGAAACCGACGGCCACCGCTCGTACCTCCACGTCTCGGCGGGCTGCGGCACCAACCGCTACACCCCGGTCCGCTTCGCCTGCCCGCCGGAAGCGACCCTCCTGACCTTGACCCCGAAGGCCTGACACCCGGGCCGGGACACCTCGGCGACACCCTGCCGGGGCCTCGTCGGTGCCCCGTCGGGGCCCCGTCGGCGCTTCGTCGGCGCTTCGTGAAAACCGGATTTCGTCTCCGGGCGAGGGTCCGCTAAAGTAATCGATGTCGCCACGGAAGCAAGACGCCAAAGCGACGATCGGGGTGTAGCGCAGCTTGGCAGCGCGCTTCGTTCGGGACGAAGAGGTCGTGGGTTCAAATCCCGCCACCCCGACGCTGTGGTACCAGGTCAGGCACCTACCAATTTTGGTAGGTGCCTGACCTGTTTTGTGTTCCCGCTCCGCCGCGGCGGGGTGGTGGTGCTGGGCCGGGGTGGGGTCAGTGGTCCAGGGGGTTCGCGGCGATGCGGGTCGCGGCTCCGGACGCGACGTAGGTGGCGGCCGCGCAGGTCGGTTTGCGTACGGCCTGGTTCTCGACGAGCGCGAGGAAGGCCGCGCCGAAGCCCCGTCGCGGGTACGCGGCCAGCAGGCCGGCCGTGAAGGACGGGGCGAACCCCTCCACGCGCAGACCCGAGACGTCCGCGCTCGTACCGACCTGGAGGAGGTGGCTCTCCGCGTCCTCGGCGGCGTCGACGTCGTCCCGCATGTGGAGGACGATCACCTCCTGCGCCCGCGCCCGGCGGGCGGGCGCCCAGCCCAGGCCCGCCGTGAACACCCGGGCCACGTGCCCGCCGGCCTCCTCGAAGGGCAGGGTGTGGCTGTCGAACGGCGCGGTCAGGCCCAGGTCGTGCAGGAGGGCGCTGACGTAGAGGAGTTCCGCGTCGTACGCGATCCCCCGCTCGCGCGCGTACTCGGCGGCGAAGGCGTAGGAGCGGACGGAGTGGTTGAGCAGCGCCGCGTCCGCGTACTCCGCGGCGGTCTCGAAGGCGGAGCGGGCCGCGGCGGAGTCGAGGTCGTAGGGGGTCCGTGTCCGTGTCCGTGTCATGAACGCACCCTAGTGCGGACGCGCCTCAGGTCCGCGTCTCAGGTTTCCCGGGTGAAATCCACCGTCGACGGGGTCCTGCCGGGCCAGTTCAGCAGGGTCGGCTGCGGGAGCGTCTCCGCGAGGACGCTGCCGCGGGAGACCACGTAGCGGGGGCGGACCTGACGGCGGATCGCCTCCTGCGGGGTGGGGGCGGGCAGCAGGACGAAGGACGCTGGGGCGCCCTCGTGGATCCCGTACTCGGAGGCGTCGAGGCCCAGCACCCGGGCCGCACGGTCCGTCACCATCGAGAAGGCGAGCGGGATCTCGTCCGCTCCGGTGAGCTGGGCGGCGTAGACGCCGACGAGGGCGGTCTGGAGCGGGTTGGCCGTGCCCAGCGCGTTCCAGGGGTCCATCACGTCGTCGTGGCCGAAGGCCACGTTGACGCCGGCGGCCAACATCTCCTTGACCTGGGTGAGGCCGCGCCGTTTGGGATAGGCGTCGAACCGGCCCTGGAGGTTGAGGTTCGCGAAGGGGTTGGAGACGAGGTTGATGCCCGAACGGGACAGCAGCCGTTGGAGTTTGAACGCGTAGGCGCCGTTGTATGAGCCCATGGCCGTGGTGTGCGAGGCGGTCGCGCGCTCGCGCAGGCCCGAGCGCAGGGCCAGGGTGGCGAGCGTTTCCACGAAGCGGGACTGCTCGTCGTCGATCTCGTCGCAGTGGGCGTCGACGCGCAGCCCGTGCTCCTCGGCCAGCGCGAAGGCCGTTCCCAGTGAGGCGATCCCGTCCTCGCGGGTGTCCTCGAAGTGCGGGATCGCCCCTACGACGTCCGCCCCGCGGGCCACGGCCTCGCGCAGCAGCGCGGCGCCGTCGGGGAAGGAGACGATGCCCTCCTGCGGGAAGGCGACGATCTGCAGGGTCATGACGTCCCGCACCCGGTCACGGACCTCCAGCAGCGCGTCGAGTGCGGTGAGGGCGGGGTCGGTGATGTCGCAATGGGTGCGGACGTGCAGCACCCCGTTGGCCGCCTGCCAGCGCAGCACCTCGGTCGCCCGGTCGATGACGTCCTCACGGGTCAAGGTCCGCTTGCGTTCGCTCCAGCAGGCGATGCCCTCCCAGAGCGTGCCGGAGACGTTGGGGCGGGGCTGCCCGGCCGTCAAGGCCGTGTCCAGGTGAATGTGGGGCTCGACGAAGGGTGCGGTGAGGAGACCTCCGTGGGCCTCGATCAGCACTCCGGTCGCGGGCGGTTCCTTCTGGTCGTCGTACGGGACCACGCGCGCGATCCGACCGTCCTCACCGACTTCCACGTCGGAGAGGGCGTGAGCCGATGTGTGGAGCAGCCGGGCACCCCGGACGATCATCCGCATGGGGCCAGCGTACGGACGGGGTCCTTCGTTTCACGTGAAACGCCCGCGTGCACGCGACCCGGTTTCACGTGAAACGCGCGCATGCCCCTGGTCTTCGCCGATACCGACACTCGTCAGCGATCGACGTCCGCCCGCCACCGTCCGCCCGTTCGGCCCCGTCGGCATCTCGACGCGTCACCGCCGCCGGTACGGCAAGAATGGAGGGCATGACCAGCGACAGCGATGTGACCCCCGGCGACACCCCCGAGACGCGAGAGATGCCCGACTGGGAGAAGCGCTTCCGGGCCCCGCGCGTAGGCCTTCCCGAATGGGCCGAGGACGCCCCGGACCGCTCGCTCTTCGTCTCCAACGCGACCGGCACCTACGAGCTCTACGCCTGGGACCGCGCCACCGGCACCCAGCGCCAGGCCACCGACCGACCGAACGGCACCACCGACGGCACCCTCTCCCCCGACGGCGAGTGGATCTGGTGGTTCTCCGACACCGACGGCGACGAGTTCGGCACCTGGGTCCGCCAGCCCTTCGCGGGCGGCCCCGACGCACCCGCCACCCCCGGCCTGGAGCCCTCCTACCCGGCGGGGCTCGCCATCGGTCGGGACGGCACGGCGGTCGTGGGTCGGTCCACGGACGAGGACGGCTCGACGATCCACGTCGTCCGGCCGGACGGCAGCGCCCCCACCGTCGTCTACCGGCACCGCGAGTCGGCCGGCGTCGGAGACCTCTCCCGCGACGGCACCCTCCTCGCCGTGGAGCACACCGAGCACGGCGACGCCATGCACTCGGCGCTGCGCGTCCTCACCCTCGACGGGACCACCGTCGCCGAGCTCGACGACTCCAAGGGCGGTACCGAGGAGCTCGGTCTGGACGTGCTCGGCTTCGCCCCCGTCGCCGGGGACACCCGTCTCCTCGTCGGCCACCAGCGGCGCGGCCGGTGGGAGCCGATGGTCTGGGACGTGTCCACCGGCGCCGAGGAGGACCTGGCGATCGAGCTGCCCGGCGACGTCAGCGCCGAGTGGTACCCGGACGGGTCCGCCCTGCTCATCGCGCACAGCTTCGAGGCGCGCAGCGAGCTGTGGCGCTACGACCTGGCCGCGCGGGAACTCGTACGGGTCGACACGCCCCCGGGGTCGGTGTCCGGCGCGACGGCCCGCCCGGACGGGACCGTCGAGTACCAATGGTCCTCGGCTGCGGAACCGGCCTCCGTGCGCTCCACCTCCGGCGGTGTCGTACTCGATCCGCCCGGTTTCCGGCCGCCCGGCTCGGTGCCGGTGGAGGACGTGTGGGTGGACGGCCCCGGCGGCCGCGTCCACGCCCTGACCCAGCGTCCCACTGGACACGGCGACGGCCCCTTCCCGACCATCTTCGAGATCCACGGCGGGCCCACCTGGCACGACAGCGACTCCTTCCTCGCCACCCCGGCCGCCTGGCTGGACCACGGCTTCGCGGTGGTCCGGGTCAACTACCGCGGCTCCACCGGCTACGGCCGGGAGTGGACCGACGCCCTCAAGCACCGCGTCGGCCTGATCGAGCTTGAGGACATCGCGGCCGTCCGGGAGTGGGCCGTGGCCTCCGGACTCGCCGACCCGGACCGCCTCGTCCTGTCCGGGGGATCCTGGGGCGGATACCTGACCCTGCTCGGCCTCGGCACGCAGCCCGACGCCTGGGCCGTGGGCCTGGCCGGCGTACCCGTCGCGGACTACGTCACGGCCTACCACGACGAGATGGAGGCCCTGAAGTCCCTCGACCGCACGCTCTTCGGCGGCACCCCGGAGGAGGTCCCCGAGCGCTTCGAGGCCTCCTCCCCGCTGACGTACGTCGACGCCGTCACCGCTCCCGTGCACATCGCCGCCGGGGTCAACGACCCGCGCTGCCCGATCCGTCAGATCGACAACTACGTCGACCGCCTCGCCGCCCGCGGCGCGGTCCACGAGGTGTACCGCTACGACGCCGGGCACGGCTCGCTGGTCGTCGAGGAACGCATCAAGCAGGTCCGCATGGACCTCGAATTCGCCCTCAAGCACCTGAAGCCCTGATCCGGGAGCCCTCCGGGCCACGCGGTACCCGTCCCGCCCGGCCGTCTCCGGGCGGGACGGGCGGTTGCGGGCCGTGCCCCGGAGGCGGGCCGGCCCCGCGCCCCCCGTACGGTGGTGGGGTGCACCGGTTTCTCCTGACCCCGCGCTGGTGGGGGATCAACGTCTTCGTCGCGCTCGCCATCCCCGTCTGCCTGTTCATGGGGTCCTGGCAGCTCGGCCGCTTCGAGGATCGCGTCGGCAGCCACCGGGAGGCGACCGCGCAGCGGCCCGCCGACCTGACGGCCGCCCCGCTGGACTCCCTGCTGCCGGTGACCACGGAGACCTCCGGACGGCTCGCCTCCACCGCCGGGGAGTACGGGCGCCAGCTGCTCGTCCCCGAACGGCAGCTCGACGGCCGGGAGGGCTTCTACGTCCTGACCCTGCTGCGTACCGACTCGGGCCGGACCCTCCCCGTCGTACGGGGCTGGCTGCCGGGGCCGGCCGACGCGGCGAAGGCCCCGACCCCGCCGACCGGACGGGTCGAGGTCAGCGGCGCCCTGCAGTCCTCGGAGAACTCCGGGACCAAGGGCGTCCACTCGCAGGGCGGCCTCCCGGAGGGGCAGCTCGGGGTGATCGGATCGGCCACACTGGTCAACCTCGTGCCCGATCCGCTGTACGACGCCTGGCTGACGGTGCAGACGCCCGTCGAGGGGATGACGCCGGTCCCCGCAAAGGCCCCGAACAACACCGGTCTCGACCTGAAGGCCTTCCAGAACCTCGGCTACACCGGCGAGTGGTTCGTCTTCGTCGCCTTCGTCATCTTCATGTGGTTCCGGCTGTACCGCCGCGAGGTGGAGACCCTGCGCGACGCCGAGGCCGGGCTGCTGCCGGCCACCCCGGACGCGACCACCGGACCCGATGCCGGGGCCGATGCCGCTGCCACCCCGGACGCGGCCGCCGGGTCCGACGCCGACGCGCCGGACCCAGCCTCCGCTACGGCGCGGCAGGGGCGATGATGCCCGTCCGGTAGACCGTTCCGCCGCAGGCCGCCGGGATCGTGGTCTGCGTGACCGGAGCCCCCGACAGCGGTGTGCCCGGCGTGTGGGACACCGCCACGCCGGCCGGGTCCGGAGCCGTGGAACCGCTCAGCGGGTCCGCCGCCGCGGCCGGGCTCACGGCCGAACCGTCCGCCGCCGCGGGCTCCGCCGAACCGGCCGGGTGCTGCGCCGGGTCGCTCTGCTCGGCGGGCTTGGCCGAGGGGCCCGGGGTCGCCGCGGGACAGGACTCGGCGGACGGGACCCAGGCGAAGCGCACCTCGTAGGCACTGTCGGGGGCGAGGACCAGCTGGGCCATCTCCGTCGACGGGGCGGGGAGCAGCCCGCTCGCCGGGTCACCCTCCCGGTGGCCCGTGACCGTCACCGCGGGGCCCTTCGCGGGCGGCGTCGTCGCCAGCGAGGCTGCCGTCACCCGGTCCGGGCCGGTGACCGTGCAGCCGTGCGCCGACACGTTGGTGACCTTGAAGCTGCCGTAGACCTTCCCGTCGCGCTCGGGGGCGCGGGCGCTGCCCCACACGCCCAACTGTTCGGAGGTGCAGGAGGGGACGACCCCGGGGGCGGACACCGGGGGCGTTCGCTCGATCACCGGTCCGCTGCCGGTCGCGTCGCCCGCCGTGGCGCCGGGACCGGACGGGCCGGCCGTGTCGCCGCCGGAGGGGCTGCCGCTCGCCTGCGGGGACGGTCGTTCGCCGGTGCCGCTCTCCAGGATCGGGCCGGGGGACCGCGTCGGCCGGGGCTGGTTGCCGGCTCCGGCGCCGTTGTGGCGGGGCTCCGCGGGGTCCTCGGCGTTGCCGCCCTGCGCTTGGCCGTGCCCGGCCATCGTCGAGTGGTCGGTGGTGGTGCCCTGTTCGCCTCCGAGGTGCAGGGCCGCCGGCACCGCGGTCGCGGCCAGCAGTACCGCCGCTGCCGCCCCGACGACGGCCTGGCGTTTGCGGGCCCGGCGGGCGGGCACCGCGTGGCGCAGCCGCTCCAGCGCGCCGTCGGAGGGCTCCAGGCCCTGGACGGCGCCGGCCAGCAGGTTCCGTAGCGCCTGTTCGTCACCGTCGCGGCCGGCGGTTCCCGTCGGGTCCGCCGGATTCTTCTGGTCGTCCGTCATGACTGCGCAGCCTCCATCGCCACCCTCAGCGCGGCAATGCCCCGCGAACCGTACGCCTTGACCGAGCCGAGCGATATGCCGAGCGTCTCGGCGACCTGGACCTCCGTCATGTCCGCGAAGTAGCGCAGCACCAGCACCTCGCGCTGGCGGCGCTGGAGTCCGCGCATCGACTTGATCAGGTCGTCGCGCTCCAGCTGGTCGTACGCGCCCTCCTCCGCGCTCGCCATGTCCGGCATCGGCTTCGAGAGGAGCTTCAGCCCGAGGATGCGTCGACGCAGCGCGGACCGCGAGAGGTTCACGACGGTCTGACGCAGGTAGGCCAGCGTCTTGTCCCGGTCCCGGACCCTGTTGCGCGCCGAGTGGACGCGGATGAAGGCCTCCTGGACGACGTCCTCGCAGGAGGCGGTGTCGTCGAGGAGGAGCGCGGCCAGTCCGAGGAGGGACCGGTAGTGGGCCTGGTAGGTCTCGGTGAGGTGATCGACCGTGGTCCCCGCGACGACGACCTTCTCGGCGGCGGCCTCCGCACCGGCGCCGGTTGCCCCGGCCGCGGGCGCACCGGCCGCCGTCGTGTCCGCGGGCGGGCCGACCGTACCCGCGCCGTCGCGGGGCGATGGCAGGCGGCCGCCCGGGGTCGGCAGGGGCAGGGCGGCGGGCGGGGCGCCGGCCGGCGGAACGGGAACGATCACGGGGAAGCCACCGGGTGTGCCGGTGCGTCGCCGCGACGGGACGATTCCGGTGCGTGCGGGTACGACGGCGAAGTCGAGCAATGCCTCTGCCACGCCCTTTGGACACGTATCCCCGCGTCAGGGTTGTACGCGCGGGGCGGAGTCCTTCGCGTTCTTCCCGTTGCCCTCATGCGTACACCCTTCCCGGTTGCCCCGTTTGTCCAGGCGGCAGTCGGGCCATCACCTTGATCAAGGGATCGTCACCGATCCTACAAAGCGAATTACGCGAATTCACCCGCGATGAGTTCCGAGATCTGAACGGCATTCAGGGCCGCGCCCTTGCGCAGGTTGTCGGCGCACACGAAGAACTCCAGGGCGCGGGTGTCGTCGAGCGAGCGCCGCACCCGTCCCACCCAGGCGGGATCCGTTCCGGCGGCGTCGGCCGGCGTCGGGAACTCCCCAGCGGCCGGGTCGTCGACGAGGACCACGCCGGGCGCGGCCTCCAGGATCTCCCGGGCGCGCACCGCGTCGACCTCCCGCTCGAAGCGGGCCCGCACGGTCAGGGAATGGCCGGTGACCACGGGGACCTGTACGCAGGTCACGGCGACCGGCAGCGCGTCCAGTCCGAGGATCCGCCGGGTCTCCGCCCGCACGGCCAGCTCGTGCGAGGACCAGCCGTCGTCGCACAACTCACCGGACCAGGGGACGACGTTCAGCGCTAGCGGGGCCGCGAACGGCCCGGTGTCCTCGCCGACGGCCCGTCGGACGTCACCGGGCTGCTCGCCCAGGGAGGTGCCGGCGACCAGGGACAGCTGGCGGCGCAGGGTCTCGGAGCCGGCCCGACCGGCCGCGCCGGCGGCCTGGTACGAGGAGACGGCCAGGTCGGCCAGCGCGTACTCGGCGTGCAGCGCGCCCAGCGCGGCGATCATCGCGGCGGTCACGCAGTCGGGGCCGGCGACGATGCCGCGCGGCCGGATCCGTACGGCGTGGCCGTTCACCTCGGGCACCACCAGGGGCACCTCGGGGTCGTCCCGGAACGCGGCGGAGCGGTCCACCACGACGGCTCCGCGCGCGGTGACCACGGGGGCCCAGCGCGCCGAGACCTCGCCCGGGGTCAGGAAGAGCACGACGTCGCCCACGCCGAGGCCGTCGAAGGCGTCCTCGGTGAGGGCGATCACCTCGATCTCCTCGCCGCGCACGGCCAGCACGCGGCCGGCCGAGCGCGCGGAGGCGATCAGGCGCATCTCGCCCCAGATGTCGGCCCGTTGGGACAGGATCCGGAGCAGGACCGAACCGACCGCACCGGTCGCCCCGACCACGGCGAGCGCCGGGCCGGAGGACCGGGGCGGGTTCATCGTCCGGTGCCTCCGTAGACGACGGCCTCGTCGCTGTCGGAGTCGAGTCCGAAGGCCGTGTGCACGGCGCGGACGGCTTCGTTGACGTCGTCCTGGCGGGTCACGACGGAGATGCGGATCTCGGAGGTCGAGATCAGCTCGATGTTGACGCCCGCGTCGGACAGCGCCTGGAAGAACGAGGCGGTGACGCCCGGGTTGGTCTTCATGCCCGCGCCGACCAGCGAGATCTTGCCGATCTGGTCGTCGTAGCGCAGCGAGTCGAAGCCGATCTGGCCCTTCGCCTTCTCCAGGGCTTCGATGGCCTTGTGGCCCTCGGTCTTGGGGAGGGTGAAGGAGATGTCCGTGAGGCCCGTGGAGGCCGCGGAGACGTTCTGGACGATCATGTCGATGTTGATCTCGGCGTCCGCGATGGCGCGGAAGATCGCCGCGGCCTCGCCCGGCTTGTCCGGGACCCCGACGACAGTGATCTTGGCTTCGGAGACGTCGTGCGCGACTCCGGAGATGATGGCGTGCTCCACCTGCGCGTCCCCTTGCGGATTCTCGTTGCTGACCCAGGTGCCCGGCAGTCCGGAGAAGGACGAGCGGACGTGGATCGGGATGTTGTAGCGGCGCGCGTACTCGACGCATCGGTGCAGCAGCACCTTGGAGCCGGAGGCCGCGAGCTCCAGCATGTCCTCGGAGGAGATCCAGTCGAGCTTCTTGGCCTTCTTCACGACGCGGGGGTCCGCGGTGAAGACGCCGTCGACGTCGGTGTAGATCTCGCAGACCTCGGCGTCCAGCGCCGCGGCCAGCGCCACGGCGGTGGTGTCCGACCCGCCGCGGCCGAGGGTGGTGATGTCCTTCGAGTCCGCGGACACGCCCTGGAAGCCGGCGACGATGGCGATGTTGCCCTCGTCCAGCGCGGTGCGGATACGGCCCGGCGTCACATCGATGATGCGCGCTTTGTTGTGCACCGAGTCGGTGATCACGCCCGCCTGGCTACCGGTGAACGACTGGGCCTCGTGGCCCAGGTTCTTGATCGCCATGGCCAGCAGGGCCATGGAGATCCGCTCTCCGGCGGTCAGCAGCATGTCGAACTCACGCCCGGCAGGCATCGGAGATACCTGCTCGGCGAGATCGATCAGCTCGTCCGTAGTGTCGCCCATCGCGGAAACCACGACGACCACCTGGTGGCCGTTCTTCTTGGCATCCACGATCCGCTTGGCGACGCGCTTGATGCCCTCGGCATCGGCTACGGAGGAGCCTCCGTACTTCTGCACGACAAGGCCCACGTGCGCTCCTCGCTCGGTTCGTCTCATTTTCCGGATGCAGTCTAACGAGCGGCCGCGATACGACCGCTTCGTGCCACATCATGAGACGAAAAGATCAGCGGACCGGTTGCCCGGGCGGGCCCCGACGGGGCAGGTGCGCGGCCCCTCACTTACGACCCAGCCCGCCCAGTTCCTCGGCCATGACCCGGCCGGCCTGCTCCGCCAGATCGTCCTCGGTGATGTCCTCGTCCGTGTCCAGGCCGTCCAGGGCGGCCAGCGGCTGGTCGAGCCGGACGTGCGCGATCAGCGACTGGAGGGCGCGCAGCGTGGCCGAGGCCGTCGGACCCCAGTTGGTGAAGTACGAGAACTGCCACCACCACAGGGCCTCGGTGATCCGACCGGCCTGGTGGTGGATGAGCCCGTGCCGCAGGTCCGCGACCACGTCGGCCAGGTCGTCGGAGATCCGGTGCGGGACCGGCGCCTTGCGCGGCTCGTACGGGTCGAAGACCTCGGAGTAGACGTCGACCGGTTCCAGCATGAGCGCGAACCGCTCGCGCAGGTCGTCCACGTCCGGCTCCGGGCCCAGGTCGGGCTCGTAGCGCTCTTCGGGCAGGACGTCCTGGTACGCGCCCAGCCGGCCGCCCGCCAGCAGCAGCTGGGACACCTCCAGCAGGAGGAAGGGCACGGCACTGTCCGGGTCCTCGCCCTTGGCCACCATGGTGACCGCGACGATGAACGACTCGATCTGGTCCGCGATCGAGGCGGCGAAGTCGTCCGGGTCCTGGCCGAGGGCGTGCAGCGTTGCGTCAGACATCGAGAAGTCGCCTTCCTTCAAAGGCCCGCCCGAGCGTGACCTCGTCCGCGTACTCCAGATCTCCCCCTACGGGGAGCCCGCTGGCCAGACGGGTGACCTTGAGGCCCATGGGCTTGATCATGCGGGCGAGGTAGGTGGCGGTCGCCTCGCCCTCCAGGTTCGGGTCGGTCGCCAGGATCAGCTCGGTGACCGTACCGTCCGCCAGGCGCGTCAGCAGTTCGCGGATCCGCAGGTCGTCCGGGCCGACGCCCTCGATCGGGCTGATCGCGCCGCCGAGGACGTGGTACTTGCCCCGGAATTCGCGGGTCCGCTCGATCGCGACGACGTCCTTCGACTCCTCCACCACACAGATGACCGTGGTGTCGCGGCGCGGGTCGCGGCAGATGCCGCACCGTTCCTCCTGCGCCACGTTCCCGCAGACCGCGCAGAAGCGGACCTTGTCCTTGGCCTCCAGCAGCGCGTGCGCGAGGCGGCGGATGTCGGTGGGCTCGGCCTGCAGGACGTGGAAGGCGATCCGCTGCGCGCTCTTGGGCCCGACGCCGGGCAGCCTGCCCAGTTCGTCGATCAGGTCCTGGACCACGCCTTCGTACAACGGACTGCCTTCTCTCGTTCGGTAGGGGTTCGGTCGATGTCACACGGGACGATCCGGCGCAGACGCTAGAACGGCAGGCCGGGGATGCCTCCGCCGCCGCCCAGCATCTGGGCGAGCGGACCCATCCGCTGCTCCTGGAGCGCCTGGGCGTTCTCGTTGGCCGCCTGAACCGCGGCGACCACCAGGTCGGCGAGGGTCTCGGTGTCCTCCGGGTCCACGGCCTTCGGGTCGATCACCAGCGCGAGCAGTTCACCGGAACCGGTGACGGTCGCCTTGACCAACCCACCGCCGGACTGACCCTCGACCTCGGCCGCGGCCAGTTCTTCCTGGGCCGCTGCGAGATCCTGCTGCATCTTCTGGGCCTGCTGAAGCAGCTGCTGCATGTCGGGCTGGCCACCACCGGGAATCACAGGGCACTCACTCCTTCGGGAACGCTTGGTCAATCCGAGCCTACGTGGTCCCCGCGCGGCGCGCCCTACGCCGGGAGGACCAACTCTTTCGAGTGAGAGATACGGCGTGCGCGTACCTGCTGAGGCCCTCCCTGCGGGCGGAAAACCGGGGATTCGTCGTCCATGCCCCGGCATTCGAAGGTAGGAAGAGCATGCGCACCATTACGCACACGCGCACCACCACACGTCAGCGCAGGCAGAGGGAGTGCCGGGTGAGTCAGCCGGAGATGCAGCCCGAGGGGCCACCCCGGGATCCCGCAGAGGACGGCGACGGCGACCTGACCGGCCGGCCGTTCCCCCTCGGGGACTGGGGCGAACCCGCCGAGCGGCTCGACGAGCTCTACCGGCGCGTCGAGGCCGACGCGCTGCGCACCGCCGAGTGGTACCTGTCCGACCGGGCGTGGAAGCGCCGCGGCGCACGGGCGCTGCGGGTGGGCGCGGCCGCCGGCGCCGTCTCCGGCGCCGCGATGCCCCTGCTGGAGCTGACGGGCTCGGCGCCGGGCGCGTCCGAGTACGGGTACCTGTGCCTGCTGTTCGCCGCCGCCTGCCTGGCCTGCGACCGGTTCTTCGGGCTCACCTCCGGGTGGATGCGGGACGTGGCGACCGCGCAGGCCGTGCAGCGCCGCCTCCAGACGCTCCAGTTCGACTGGGCCTCCGAGAACGTCCGCGAGGTACTGGGCCCGACCGAGGGCACCGCGAGCGAGGCCGCCGAGCGCTGCCTGACGGTGCTGCGGCGCTTCTCGGAGGACGTGACGGAGCTGGTGCGCTCGGAGACGGCGGACTGGATGGTCGAGTTCCGCGCGGGCCCCGCCCCGCTGGTGATGCAGTCCCTGGCCGGCTCCACCGCACGCTCCGACCCGGGCGTCCCCCCGGCCCGCTTCCCCCTCCCCCCGGGCACCCGGCCGAACATGCCGCGCCAGCGCCCGCCGGAACAGCCGCGCTGAGGTGCGTGGTTGCGGGGCGCGGGCGCGGGGCGGTGCGCCCCGCACCCGCCGCGCGGTCGGGTCCGACGGGATCGGGCCGGTGGGGCGGGGCCGGTGGAACCGCTCCGCCCGGTTCGTCCGGGTCAGCTGAAGATGATCATCGATCCCTGGCCGAGGCTGCGTGTCGCCGCCGCGTGCAGCCCGAGCCACACGTGGCGCTCCCGGGCGAAGGGGCTCTCGTCGTACGGGATCGGCCCGGCCGATTCCTCCAGCGACGTCGGCCGGCCCGGCGGAGCCGGTGCGGCGGGCGGGTTCCCCGGGTCTATTCCGATCGCCGGGGCGACGACGGCCAGCTCCCGCAGCAGCCCCTGCGCGGACCCCAGCGGTCCGCCCCCGGCCAGCAGTTCCTCGTTGGCCAGCGGAGCCGCGAAGTCCACCGGCACGTAGGCCCCGGCGTGGTCGTAGTGCCACACCAGGTGCGACTGCTGGGCCGTCGGTTCGAACATCTCCAACAGCTGCTCGTAGTCCCCGCCCAGCTCGTCCACCGGCGTCACCGGCAATCCGCAGATCTGCAGCAGGTACGCGCGCCGCAGGAAGTGCAGCGCGTCGTAGTCGAATCCGGCCACGGGGGCCACGTCCCCGTTCAGGCCCGGCATGTACGCGAACACGGGGACGGACGGCATGCCCGCCTCGCCCAGCGCCTTGTCGTAGGAGGCGATCTCCTCCGCGAAGGGGTTGTCGGGGCTGTGGCACAGCACATCGACGAGGGGGACCAGCCACAGGTCACAGGCCACGCGGGCTCCGATCGGTCGGATCAGTCGTGTCGACTGCCACTGATGCCGCCAGCGTAGTGCGCCGGACACGCTCCGCGAAGGGGTGCGCAAGGACCCGGGGCCCCCGGCGCCGCTCACGGGGCCGGGGGCGGGCGCCGCGTCGCGGGGCTCAGAGTCCGGCGGCCCAGTCCAGCCCGTGCTGGTTGTACGCGCGCACGATGCGCCGCACCTCGTCGGCGTCCGCCAGCGTCACGGCCTCGACCAGCTCGTTGTGCCCGTCCCAGAGCGCCGTCCGCAGTTCCGGCGCACCCTGGAGGTACGGCACGGAGAAGACCCAGCACTGCACCCGTATGCGGTGCAGGAACTCGGTGATGTAGGTGTTGCCGACCAGGCCGCTCAGCTCCCGCCAGAACCGCAGGTCATAGCCGATCAGCACTTCGAGCGAGCCGCCGTGCGCGGCCTTGCGCGCCTCCTCCGCCCGGCGGCGCACCGACACCAGCATCTCGCACGCACCGGGGGCGGTGCCGCGTTCGACGAGCCGTCGGAACATGCCGTCCACGATCAGCGTCCGCGCTTCGATCATGCCGACGAAGTCGGCGACGGAGTAGACGCGGACCCGGAACCCCCGGTGCGTGGCGGACTCCAGCAGGCCCTGCGCGGCGAGGTCCACGAGGGCCTCGCGCACCGGCGTCGCGGATACCTCGTACTGCTCGGCGATCTGCTTGACCGTGAACTCGGTGCCCGGCGGCAGCCGTCCCGCGAGCACCTCGTCACGCAGCGCGTCCGCGATCTGCTGCCGAAGGGTGTTGCGGGTGACACCTCCGCTGCCTGGCATAGGGGTCCGTCTCCTCCATAGATCTTCGGACACCTTAGGCCAGGCAGCGCGGCTGAAACCGAACGGTTTACGCACCAGTACGCGACGGGAAACGGCCGGCACGCGGCGGCCGTCCGGCCGGTATGCGGACATAACGCCCGTTATCCGGACGCTATCCGGATGGTCAGGCTCCGGTCGTGTGGCGGTCGGCGACCGTCAGCGCGTCGTCGAGCAGCGCCAGACCCTCCTTGGCCTCGGTCTCCGTGATCGTGCAGGGCGGGACGACGTGCGTCCGGTTCATGTTGACGAACGGCCACAGCCCGGACGCCTTGCAGGCAGCCGCGAATTCGGCCATCGGCGCGTTGGCCGAGCCCGCCGCGTTGTACGGCACGAGCGGCTCGCGCGTCGCCTTGTCCCGTACGAGTTCCAGGGCCCAGAAGGTGCCGAGACCCCGGACCTCGCCGACCGACGGGTGTCGCTCGGCGATCTCGGCGAGCGCCGGGCGGATCACGTTCTCCCCGAGGTGCGCGGCGTGCTCGACGATGCCCTCCTCCTCCATCGTGTTGATCGTCGCGACGGCCGCCGCGCAGGCCAGGGGGTGACCGGAGTACGTCAGTCCGCCCGGGTACGGGCGTGTGGCGAACGTCTCGGCGATGGCTCCGGAGATGGCGACGCCACCGAGCGGGACGTATCCGCTGTTGACCCCCTTGGCGAAGGTGATCAGGTCCGGGGTGACGTCCCAGTGCTCGGCGGCGAACCACTTGCCGGTGCGGCCGAAGCCCGACATCACCTCGTCCAGGATGAAGACGATGCCGTGGCGGTCGCAGAGTTCGCGCACGCCGGCGAGGTAGCCCGCGGGCGGGGTCATGATCCCGGCGGTGCCGGGCACCGACTCCAGGATGATCGCGGCGACGGTCTGCGGGCCCTCGAAGGCGAGGGTGTCGGCGAGGTGGGTGAGGGCGCGCTCGCACTCCTCGGCCTCGGTGCTCGCGTGAAACGGCGAGCGGTAGAGGAACGGGCCCCAGAAGTGCACGACACCGGCCGAGGCGGTGTCCGAGGGCCAGCGGCGCGGGTCGCCGGTCAGGTTGATCGCGGCGGAGGTGGCTCCGTGGTACGAGCGGTAAGTGGAGAGCACCTTCTGGCGACCGGTGTGCAGCCGGGCCATCCGTACGGCGTTCTCCACGGCCTCGGCGCCGCCATTGGTGAAGAAGATCTTGTCGAGGTCCCCGGGGGTGCGCTCGGCGATGAGGCGTGCGGCCTCGGAGCGGACGTCCACGGCGAATCCGGGCGCGAGGGTGCAGAGCCGGCCGGCCTGTTCCTGCACCGCCGCGACGACCTTGGGGTGCTGGTGGCCGATGTTGGTGTTGACCAGTTGGGAGGCGAAGTCGAGGAAGCGGTTCCCGTCGTAGTCCCAGAAGTACGACCCCTCGGCACCGGCGACGGCGAGCGGGTCGATCAGGGCCTGGGCGGACCACGAGTGGAAGACGTGAGCGCGGTCGGCGGCCTTCACGGTCGCGCCGGTGACATGAGGGGTCATGCGGTCACGCTAGAAGTGCGCAGGTGGGGAGGGATATCGGCGGACTGTATGGGGGTGGGGGGCCATCCTCGGCAGTCTGTCCGCCGCGGTCGGGCGCCGGCGGTTCGCCTGCGTGGGACATTGACAGCATGCTGACGAGATGACAGTCTCTTGTCATCTTCCTCGTCGATGCCGTTGGAGGCCACACCATGAGCGAGACCCCGCGCAAGCCCGTCCACCTCGCCGTCTACGACACCTACGCGGACTGGGAGACCGGCCACACCACCGCGCACCTCGCCCAGCGCGGCCACGAGATCCGTACGGTCGGACCCGCCGCCGGACTTCCGGTCACCACGATGGGCGGCCTCCGCGTCCAGCCCGATCTGGCGCTCGCGGAACTGCGCCCCGAGGACTCGTCGCTGCTGATCCTCACCGGCGCATCCCTGTGGGACACCGGCGACGACCTGGCCCCGTTCGCGGCGAAGGCCCGCGAGTTCCTGGCCGCCGGAGTACCCGTCGCCGCGATCTGCGGCGCCACCGCGGGGCTCGCCCGCGAAGGCCTGCTGGACGGCAGGCGCCACACCAGCGCCATCTCCTTCTACCTCGCGGGGCAGCCGGGCTACGGCGGCGCCGAGCGTTACGTCGACGCTGACGCCGTCACCGACGGCGACCTGATCACGGCCGGCCCGACGGAGCCGGTGGCCTTCGCCCGCGAGGTCTTCGCCCGCCTCGACGTGTACAAGCCGGACGTCCTGGACGCCTGGTACCGGCTGTTCCACCACTCCGACGAGAGCGCGTACCCGGTCCTGATGGCGGCCGAGGAGGCCGGCGATGCCTGATCCGCTCCCGCGGGGGGAGGGTCCGGCGGCCGAGGCCGGGGGCCTTGACCGGGCCGACGGCCTGTCGCTCCGGGGGCGGCAGGACCTGCTGAGCCGTACCGCGCTCGGGGTCTTCCAGCTCAACGGCCAGTTCCTCGCCGTCTCGGAGGAACTGGCCCGCCCGGCCGGGCTCACGGCCGCGTGGTGGCAGGTGCTGGGCGCCGTGCTCCGGGAGCCGCTGCCCGTCGCGGGTGTCGCCCGGTCCATGGGCATCACCCGGCAGAGCGTGCAGCGCATCGCGGACCTGCTCGCGGCGAAGGGGCTCGCCGAGTACGTGCCGAACCCCGCCCACCGGCGCGCGAAGCTGCTGCGCCCGACCGAGGAGGGCCGCGCCGCGATCGCCCGCATCCACCCCGGTCACGCCGCCCTCGCCGACCGCCTCGCCGAGGAACTGGGCGAAGCCGCCTTCGCGGAAACGGCCCGCGCCCTGGAACGCCTCTCCACGGCCCTCGCCGCCATCACCGCGACGCCCGACGCGTAAGGAGCTGCGGGGGGTGAGGGGGGCGCGGGCGCGGGCGGGCCCGGGCGTTGGATGCGCGCGTGGGGCCGGGGCCGTACGGGCCGCTTCGGCGGCCGGACACGTACGGGCCGCTCGGCCCCGACGGCGCAACCGGCCGAGCGGCCGGAACCGTCCCTCCCCTTGCGGAGCCCACCGCATTACGCTCGGCCCGTCCGGCCAGTGTCAGGGGGAAGGACCCCGGCGATGGAACAGTTGCGCCCCGCCGATCCGCATCACATCGGCCCCTACCGGCTCCTGTGCCGTCTCGGCGCCGGCGGCATGGGCCAGGTGTACCTCGCCCGGGCGGATCGGGGGCGTACCGTCGCCGTGAAGCTCGTACACCCCGCCCTGGCCCGGCACGAGCCGTTCCGCAGCAGGTTCCGGCACGAGGTCGCCGCCGCCCGGCGCGTCGGCGGGGCGTGGACGGCGCCCGTGCTCGACGCCGACACGGAGGCCGACGTCCCCTGGTTCGCGACCGGCTACATCGCCGGCCCCAGCCTGCGTCAGGCCGTGAGCCACGACTTCGGGCCCCTGCCCCCGCGCACCGTGCGGACCCTGGCCTCCGGCCTCGCCGCCGCCCTCCAGGACATCCACCGCGCGGGGCTCGTCCACCGGGACCTGAAGCCGTCCAACGTCCTGCTGACCGTCGACGGACCCCGCGTCATCGACTTCGGGATCGCCCGGCCCCCGCAACGGCCCCCGGACGACCCCGACGAAGGCCTCACCCGGACCGGCGAACTCCTCGGCTCCCCCGGGTTCACGGCCCCGGAGCAGGTGCTCGGCGGGCCGGTCACCCCCGCGTGCGACGTGTTCTGCCTCGGCGCCGTCCTGGCGTACGCGGCCACCGGCCGGCTGCCCTTCGGCGACGCGCGGCAGCCCGGCGGCGGCTCCGGGTTGCTGCTGCGCGTCATCGAAGCGGAACCGGACCTGGACGGCGTACCGGCGGAGTTGCGCCCGGTCGTGGCGGCCTGCCTGCACAAGGACCCCACCGCGCGGCCGGATCCGGCGGAGGTGTGGGCGCGTGTCGGGGCGGGGGACGCCGCAGCCGGCGACGGGCGGGCTCCGGAGCCGTGGCTTCCGGCGCCGCTGGTGGCGCAGCTCGGGCGGCACGCCGCCCAACTCCTCGACCGCGAGCAGGGTGGGCCGGACCGGGCGCCGCAGGAGGGGGAGGGAGCGGGGGCGCCGTGGGTTCCGCGTGCACCGAGTGCACACGTACCTCGGACGTCGGGGGCGCCGGGGACCGCTCGGACCCCTGAGGGGCGTGCTCGGATACCGCAGGCCGCGCCCATGCCCGCGCCGCCTACCCCGCTGATGCCCCCGCTGCCGGTCGCACCCGCGCCGGTGCCTCTGGCGGTGCCGGTGGCGGTTGCGGCGCCTGTGCCGGTGGCGGTGGCGGTGGTGGCGCCGGTGGCGCAGCCCGCCGGCCGGGACTACGAACCGCCGACCGCCGCGGCCGGGGCCGAACCCCCGTCCCGCCCGCATGGCGCGTCGACGGTGTTCCTGTTGGCGATCGCCGCCGTCGCCGCCGTGGCGGCCGGCGGCTCGGTGTACGCCGTCATGAGCGCGGAACCGGAACCGCCCTCCCCCGCCCCGGCCCCCACCGCGTCCGCCGTCGGCCCGGGCCGGGATTCCGCTCCTCCCGCAGGAAGTCGTGGCGCAGACCCGGGCGAGGGTCCCGGCACCCTACCCAAGAGCTACGTCGGAACCTGGCGTGCCGACCACGGCTCCTCGACGTGGCACCTGACCCTGACCCCCGGCACGGTGGGCGACACCGTCATGGCCCTCCGCGTCGAGAACCCCGGCTACGTCTGCTCCTGGCGGGCGCCCCTGCGAAAGGGCCCGGACCCGGTCGAGCTCGACGCCTCCACCGTCGCCCCGGATAGCCCTCCCACCTGCACTTCCGGCAGTCCGAGCCGACTGCGCCTGCTGCCCGACGGGACCCTTCGGCGCGAGCTGGAGGAGGCATCGATTCCCCCTCTCACGTATCACCGGGAGTAGGCCGCAGCCGATTGTGTCGAAGTCAATAAGCCTGCAAGCAAAGCTTGTTGCGCGAGAGGGCCCCGTCGCACACTGCGGCACATGGAGCCGTTGAAGGTAGTGGCACAACTGTGGGAGCGGATCGAGGCACGCGACTGGGACGGCGTGACCGGGCTCATCGCCGAGGACGCCGTCATCGAGTGGCCGGTCAGCGGCGAACGCATCGTGGGCCGGGCCAACTTCATCGCCGTCCTCCGTGACGAGGGGGACGCGGGCGACGCGGCGGGCGAGGGAGGTGGGGACGAGCGGACCACCGGACAGGTCGAGGTCCTGCGCATCCTCGCGGACGGGGACCTCGTGGTCACCGAGGTGGAGATACCCGAGGACCACGTCCTCTACCGGGCGGTATCCCTGTGGACCGTACGGGAGGGGGAGATCGTCGGGGCCCGCGAGTACTGGACTAGCCCCGGCCAGGACCCCGCCCCCCGCTGGCGAGCGGGGTACGTCGAACCTCTGGTCGCAGACTGAGCCCGCCTGCTCACCCAACTCGCCGCCGCGACCGGGGTACTGGCCCTGTCGACCGTCGTACCCGGCCCGGACATGGCGATCGCGACCGGGCGGGCCGTCTCGCGCGGGCGGGCCGCCGGGCTGCGCACCGTCGGCGGGATCGGCGTCGGGCTGCCGCTTCGGGGCGCCCTCACCGTGGCCTGACCGGCCGCGCTGCTCGCCGTGTCCGCCGAGGTGTACCTGATGGTCGGACTCGCGGGGGCGGCGTACCTGTGCTTCCTCGGCATCCAGTCTCCGCGCCGGCCGGCCGGTGCGTGCGGGGAGGCGCCGGGTCAGGGCGTGGGGGAGGCCGCCGGTGGCGGTACCGGCGGCCTGGGCGTCCGGGCGGCCGGGCGACCGGGGCGGCGACGGATCGGCCGGCGCGTGGCGCACCGGCCTGATCGCCAACGACGCCCTCAACCCGAAGATCGCCGTCCTCTACACCGGCCTGCTACCACCCGTCGCCCGGGGAGCCTGCCTGCGGTGGTCGGGATGGCGCTCCTGGTGCTGGTCCACGTGGTGCTGACGGTGGCCTGGTTGAGCACCTACGTCTACGTCCTGTCCCGCGCCCGGCGATTCTTCGCGCGTCCGCGCGTCCGCGCGTCCGCCGGACGATGGGCCGGGTGACGGGGATCGTCCTGATCGGCTTCGGCGTGCGGGTCGCGACGTCGGCCACGTAGCTCGCGGGTAGGGGGGTCGACTGCGCCTGGCGGTTTAGCCCAGCAGCCGGTCGAGTTCCTCGGAAACGGCTGCCCGCACGGCGTCGTGGCGGGGGGCCAGCGCATACCGGTCTCCGCGCCAGAACTCCTCGTCCTCGTACAGCCAGACCGGCAGCCGGACGATGTCGTCGGCCTCCCAGTCGTAACGGGGCCAGATGTGGGCGTGCAGGTACGGGTCGGTGTTGCCGAGGATCTCGATGTTCACGCGTCGGAAGGCCGGGTCGAGGCGCGCGCAGGCACGCTCGACGGCTTCCGCGAGCCGTTCCAGGTCGGTGAGGTACGCGATCCGGCGCGTCGGCGGCAGATCGGAGAGTCGGGTCACGGCGGGGTCGTCGGTCAGCAGCACGGAGTACCCGGGCAGGAACTGACGGTCGCCGATGGCCGCGAACCCGGAGTCGAGGCGGCGCAGGACGGTGGGGTTCTCCCCCCGGTGCGCGCTGCCGATGCGGTCCGTTCGCCAGTCGGTCTGGCTGTCGGTCTGCCGGGCGGCCTGACTGTCGGGCCGGTTGTCGGTGTCGTTCATCCCCGGACCCTAACGAAAGGTGCGGTAAGGACTCCGTACGGCCGTCACATGGCTCTGGGGTCGGGCCAGTCATACCTGAGAGCTACACGCAAAGGCGGCTCCGCAGCGTGACGACGACGAGGCCTCCTGATTCCTAACTTCGGTACCAGGTCGGGCGCTTGCCCGGTCGGAACCGCAGGAGAAGGAAGAGAACACGCCATGACCACGAGCAGCCGCATCCGCCGTACTCTGCTGGCCGGCCTCGTTGCCGCAGCCGTCGTGTTCCTCGTCTCCGCGGCGGCGTCGCCGCGGACACCCGCTCCGGCGCCCGCGATCATCGCCGAGTCGGCGACCGCGCGGGAACGGTACGCGGCGAACCTCGGCAACCCCGCGGAGGCGGCCCGCACCGCACACGGCGCGGGCCACGTGGCCCGGGCCGCGCGGCTCCGGGCCATGGCCGCCGCCCCGGACGGGATTCCCTCCGGAGTAGGGGAGCGAGCAGTTCTGGCTACCGGTGTTCGCGACGGCCCTGGCCGTCTGGTGGGCGGCGTTCCGCTCCCACGAAGACCCCCGCCCCACCCGCCGCCCTCCCTCACGACGCCCCTTCTCCCCCGGGCCGCCCCGGACCGCGCAGCCCACGCAGCCCACGCAGCCCACGCAGCCCACGCAGCCCACGCAGCCCACGCAGCCCACGCAGCCCACGCAGCCCACGCAGCCCACGCAGCCCACGCGCAGAACGCCCGCCCGCCGCGTCGGTCACGGCATGACGGCGCGCAGCACTTCCGACCGCCCGGCCCCCGCACCCACGCCCCTACACCCGCCTCTGCAATTCCCCCTGCTCCCGACCCCGTCGCAAGGTCGGTCCTTGATCCGGGGCCGCAGCGTGGCCGGGGTCGCCCGACTTCCGTTGAGGAGATCACCCATGCCTAGGCTGTCCCGCGTGAACAAGCAACCGGCGCCCTTGGGCGGGTCCTTGCCGGCCGACCCCGGCAACCGCGGCAACCCGGTCGGTGAGCTCTTCACCCTGCGCCCCGCCCCGCTGCCGCCCGTGGCCCGACCGTCATGGCAGGCCCGGCTGCCACACATCGTGGTCCTGCTCCTGGCGGCCTTCTTCGGGCTGGTCGTCAACCATGAACTCACCGAGTACCACCGGCTCACCGGTGGCTTCCCGGCGGTGGCAGCGGGCCTGACCGGCGCATCCGTCGCCCTCGCCCTGATCCGCCCGATACCCGCCTGGTGGCTCGCCCTGATCACGGCGGGGGTGGTCACCGGCGTGGCCCGGGACCCCGTACGGGAGGGCGAACCCTGGCCTTGGCCGCCCAGCGGGTACCCGGCCTCCGCCCTGATCGTCCTGTTGGTGGCACTGCGGGTGTCGCCCCGAGCCACCGTGTGCGTGGTGGCCGTCTCGGCTGGTTCCACCGGTCTGGCCGAGCTGCTCTTCCGGCCGGGGCAGGGCGCGAGCACGTTCGTCGCCTCCGGGCTCCTCTTCGGGATCGCCGGGCTCCTCGGGTGGGTACTGCGCGCCCTGCGACTGGCCCGCCGGCAGCTGGTCGTGCAGGAGAACGTGGCCGACGAGGAGCGGGCCCGGCGGACCCTGCTGGAGGAACGCAGTCGGATCGCGCGCGAGTTGCACGATGTCGTCGCCCACCACATGTCGGTGATCTCCATCCAGGCTCAGGTCGCCCCGCACCTGGTGGAAAGCCCGTCCGAGGAACTGAAGGAGAACCTGGCGGGCATCCGGCAGAACGCCCTGGAGGCCCTCACCGAACTGCGCCGGGTGTTGGGCGTACTGCGGTCCGAGCAGCCCGAGGATCCCGCCGACCCCCATCACCCGCAGCCGACCCTCGCCGAACTGAGCGGGCTCGTCGCCAACGTGCGGGGCGCCGGCATGGACGTCACCACCGAGACGGCGGGGGTCCGCCGGTCGTTGCCGGCGGGCGTCGAGCTGACCGCGTACCGGATCGTGCAGGAGGCCTTGAGCAACTGTCTGCGTCACGCTCCCGGTTCGCGGGTGGAGGTCGGTGTCGCGTACGGGCCGCGCGATCTGCACCTGTGTGTCGCCAACTCCGCTCCGACCCGGCCCGCTCCGCCCTCACCCGGAGCGGGGCACGGGCTGCTCGGGATGCGGGAGCGGGCGGGCATGCTGGGCGGCGAACTGGCGGCGGGCCCACGACCCGGCGGCGGTTACGAGGTGAGTGCCGTCCTGCCCCTGGATCCGTCGTTCGGGTCCTCCTCCGAGACGAAGAAGGACAGATGAGCACTCCGATCAGGGTGGTGATCGCCGACGACCAGATGATGGTGCGGCAGGGCTTCACCGTCCTCCTGAACGCGCAGCCGGACATCGAGGTGGTCGGTCAGGCCGTGGACGGGGCGGATGCGGTGGCCAAGGTCGCCGAGCTGGGTCCGGACGTGGTGCTGATGGACATCCGCATGCCGGGCATGGGTGGCATCGAGGCCACGTCGGTCATCACCCGCGCGCCCGGTTCGGCGGTGAGGGTGCTCGTGCTGACCACCTTCGACCTCGACGAGTACGTCTATGAGGCGCTGCGCGCGGGCGCCTCCGGGTTCCTCCTGAAGGACGCCTCGGCGGAGCAGCTCGCCGAGGCGGTGCGCGTGGTGGCCGCCGGGGAGGCCCTGCTGTCGCCGAACATCACCCGGCGGCTGATCACCGAGTTCTCCCGGTTGGGGGCGCCGCGGGCCCCGTCGAAGGCGCGCATCGAGGCGCTGACGGAGCGGGAGACCGAGGTGCTGTCGTTGATCGCCCAGGGGCTGTCCAACGCGGAGATCGCCGAGCACCTGGCGGTGGCGGAGCAGACCGTGAAGACGCACGTCAGCCGGGTCCTGGTGAAGCTGGGGCTGCGGGATCGGACCCAGGCGGCGGTGTTCGCGTACGAGACGGGTCTGGTCCGTCCGTCGGGCTACTGAGGGGCCCGCGTAGTACCTGAGAGGGACCCACAGAAATCCCCTTCCCTACCGACGCGGGCTACCGCGGCCCCCACCTACGGTTCAGGTATGACCGAGACGACCACCGGGGCCACCCCCCGACCGCCAGAGCTGCGGATGGCCACGGGCATCATGCAGAGCCTGCGTGATGACCTGATCACCCACGCGTTCGCCTACCGCCCGCTTCCGCCGATGCCCACGGACGGACCGTTGACCCGGCGGCTGTCCCCGAGGATGGCTGCGAGGGTGGCGTACCTGCCGCACGCGGCGATATGCGCGACGGCGTTCTTCGTGGTCCTGCTGGCAAGCGCGGGCAACATCGGTGGGGCGCCCCTCCAGTACCTGGTGATGGGACTGATCGCGGCGACCCCGCTGCTGATGACCCTGGTCCGGCCGGTGGGGGCCTTCTGGGCTGCGTTGGCGGCGACGGCGGCGCTGTCCGTCCTCCACGCCCAGAGTTTCACCTGGCCGTGGTCGCCGAGCACCTTCGTGGCCTACCTCGCGACGGTCACGGTCGTGGCGGCGCGGACCCGGCCCAGGGTGGCCGGTTGGATATGGGTCATCACGGTCGTGTTCGGCGAGCTCCTGCCGATCCTGGTCGGTTCCTCCAACGCGGGGGAGGCCGCCCCGATGGCCTTCGCGTCGGCGGTGGCGTTGTTGGTCGTCACGGTGCGCAACACGCGCAGGGAGGCACGGCAGGAGGTCTCCGCGCAGCAGAAGGTGACGGCCGTCGAGCGGGACCGGCGGACGCTGCTGGAGGAGCGGACGACGATCGCGCGGGAGCTGCACGACGTGGTCGCCCACCACATGTCGGTGGTGGCGATCCAGGCCGAGGCGGCCCCGTACCGGGTGAAGAACCCGCCGCCGGAGCTGGAGGCGGCGTTCGTCACCATCCGGGAGAACGCGGTGGCCGCGCTGACGGAGCTGCGCCGGGTGCTGGGTGTGGTCCGGTCCGCGGACTACGAGGCACCGGACGCCCCGCAGCCGACACTGGCTGCGTTGGAGGGGCTGCTGGCCAACGTGCGGGAGGCCGGTCTGAGGGTGGAGAAGACCGTAACCGGTGCCGTGCGGGAGCTGCCGCAGGGGGTGGAGCTGTCGGCGTACCGGATCATTCAGGAAGCCCTGAGCAACAGCCTGCGACACGCGCCGGGTGCGGTGGCCGAGGTGGAGGTGTCCTACGTGCTGGGTGGTCTGGGGGTACGGGTCGTCAACGGCCCGCCGGTCGGTGATGTCCGTCCTTCGCCCGGCGCGGGGCACGGCATCACCGGGATGCGGGAGCGGGTGGCCATGCTGGAGGGGGAGATGACCGCCGGGGAGAGCGCGGACGGCGGGTACGAGGTCGCGGTGTTCATACCCGTGCGCAGCCGCCCCGAGTCCGTGGAGGAGTCGACATGACGATCAGGGTGCTCATCGTCGACGACCAGATGATGGTGCGCGAGGGCTTCTCGGTCCTGCTGAACGCGATGGACGGCATCGAGGTCGTGGGCGAGGCCGTGGACGGCCGGCAGGCCATCGCCCAGGTGGCGGCCCTGCGGCCGGACGTGGTGCTGATGGACATCCGGATGCCGGAGATGAACGGCCTGGAGGCGACGCGGCAGATCGTGGCCTCCGACACGGACGCGAAGGTCTTGGTCCTGACCACCTTCGACCTCGACGAGTACGTGTACCAGGCGCTGCGGGCGGGTGCGTCGGGTTTCCTGCTGAAGGACGCCTCCGCCCGGCAGTTGGCGGACGGGGTGCGGGTGGTCGCCGCCGGGGAGGCCCTGCTGGCCCCTTCGGTGACGAAGCGTCTGATCGTGGAGTTCTCCAAGCTGGCGGAGGCTCCCCGGCTCGCCGATCCGGCCGGGGTGACGGAACTGACGGAACGGGAGACGGAGGTCCTCGTCCTCATCGCGCAGGGCCTGTCCAACGCCGAGATAGCGGACCGGCTCATGGTCGCGGAGTCCACGATCAAGACGCACGTGAGCCGGATCCTGGTGAAACTGGGCCTCCGTGACCGAACGCAGGCAGCGGTGTTCGCCTACGAGACCCGACTGGTGACGCCGGCGTAGCACTCGACAACGCCTGAATATGACGATCCATCAGATCGCCTGGCGGAGTCGTCCGGCCCGCCAGGGTTCGACATCGAACTCCTTCGCCCCCACGTCGCGACGGCGCCGACGCCGGCGACGGTCGGGCGCCTTCGGCGCCGCAGCTCGCACGGGGTGTCGCGCCCGGCGACCCGCCCGGACGGTCCCCAGCACGCGGCGGCGCACTCCGTGTGTGGAGCGGCAACCCGTTCCGACAGGTGGAGCGGTGACACCTTGCCGCGTCAGGGAAACGGCCTACGCTGCGTGGATGGGTTTTGATCCGTGGGACGCCGCGTTCGTAGCCGATCCGTACCCCGCCTACCGGGAGTTGCGGGAGCAGGGGCGGGCCCTGTGGTCCGAGGCGACCGGGCAGTGGCTGGTGCCGCACTACGCCGATGTGAACGGGCTGCTGCGGGACCGACGACTGGGCCGCACCTACCTGCACCGCTTCTCGCACGAGGAGTTCGGGCGCGTGGCCCCGCCGCCGGAGCACGAACCGTTCCACACGCTCAACGACCACGGCATGTTGGACCTGGAGGATCCCGCGCACGGGCGGGTGCGTCGGCTGGTGGCGAAGGCGTTCACCCCGCGCACCGTCGAACGGCTTGCGCCGGAGGTGGAACGGCTGGCCCGCGAACTGGTCGACGGGCTGCGCAAGGCCGGGGGCGGCGACCTGCTGACGGCCGTCGCCGAACCGCTGCCGGTCGCGGTCATCGGGGAGTTGCTCGGCGTTCCGGAGTCCGACCGGGGCCTGTTGCGCCCCTGGTCGGCGGACATCTGCGGCATGTACGAGCTGCGGCCGAGCGAGGACACCGCGCGCCGGGCGGTGACGGCGAGCCTGGAGTTCAGCGCGTACCTGCGGGAGTTGATCGCGGAACGCCGTAGGCGTCCCGGAGCGGATTTGATCTCCGGGTTGATCGCCGCCCACGATGACGAGGGGCGGCTCAGTGAGCAGGAGATGATCTCCACCTGCGTGCTCCTGCTGAACGCCGGACACGAGGCGACCGTCAACACGACGGTGAACGGTTGGTGGGCCCTCTTCCGCAATCCGGCTCAGCTCGCGGAGCTCCGTGCGGATTCCGGAACGGCGGATCCGAAAAAGTTATCCACAGCTGTGGATGAACTAATGCGCTACGACACACCCCTCCAGCTGTTCGAGCGCTGGGTTCTCGAAGACATCCAGGTCGGAGGCACTGTGATCCCCCGCGGGGCGGAGGTCGCCCTGCTCTTCGGGTCCGCGAACCGGGACCCCGCGCGGTTCACAAACCCGGACGAACTGGACCTCGCGCGGGCCGACAACCCGCATCTGACCTTCGGAGCGGGCATCCACTACTGCCTCGGAGCGCCACTGGCCCGGCTGGAGCTGGCGGCCTCGTTCGGGGCGCTGCTGGAGCCGGGACTCCCGCCGCTGAGGCTCGTACGGGAGCCCCAGTGGCAGGACGGCTACGTCATCCGCGGCCTGCGCGAACTGCTCGTGGAGTTCTGAGTCGACCGGCGCCCGGCGCCCCCGGCGCCGCTCGACGCCTCCACCGACCCGTCAGTCGGCGATGTCCACGTCCATGTTGAACCGCACCCCGTTGATCTTCACCAGCAGGTTCCCCCGCACCTTGCGCCGGGCGAGGGTCCCCCCCGACCGCCCCCTTGCCCAGCGCGGCCCTGTCCTGCGGGGCGTGGCTGACGAACTCCGTGAAGAGGCCGCCCCCGGCGACCCCGGCGGCCTGCCGCCACTCGTCGCGCAGTTCGCCCTACGCGTTCGCGTCCATCGCGGAGCCGCCGAGGCCCAGGTTGACGCGCTCGCCGCCCACGTACGCGTCGGCGCACTGCTTGAGGATGGTCGGGACCAGCGTGTCCTTGAGGCTGTAGTGCACCTTCACCGCGGCCGGCAGCCCGCTCGGGTCACCGGACAACTTGGCCTTGCGCGCGTCCTTCGCGCCCGACTTGAAGATGTCCTCCTTGTCGCTGTCGATGGTCTTGCGGGCCTGCTCGAAGCCGTGTTCGGGGTTCTGTGCGATCCCGACCGACAGGTCCCACTTGCCCGCGGGCACCCACTCGGGGTCGAACCCGATCTCGTCGCAGTAGTCCCTGAGGTTCTGGTCGGCTTCGGCCGCGGACTCGGCGTACTTCGGCATGCGTCCCCTCCGATGTCGTTCGTTCGTGCGGCGACGCGGTTCAACGTGCCGCGCGGGGGACGGCCCGTCAGGCGTTCCGGCGAGATGATGAAGGGGGCCTACCCATGGGGCGACTGAGGCGGCCAGGAGAGCCCGGCCGGGCGGGCGCCCAGCGGCGAACACCAGCAGGTCGAGTGGAACAACCCGCCGACCCGAGGGGTGACCGCCAGGGCGTTCCAGAGGGAGACGGCCCCGGGTGTCTTCGCGGGGAACCGGAACCACTGGGCATACCGGGCGCACCATGGCCTGTCCTGCGCTCCACGATCGCGGTGCGGTCCCGACCCCCACACCGGTCGACGCCCTCCCCCTCCCGGGGGACGATGGGTCAGGGGGCTTCGGCACGTCAAAGGACTGATCATGTTCGAGGAAACCAAGGCGTTCAGCGGGTTCGCGGTCAACGACATCCCCCGGGCCAAGGAGTTCTACGGCGGCACCCTCGGCCTGCGCGTCAGCGAGGAGAACGGCATGCTCGTGCTGCACCTCGCCGGCGACACCGACGTGCTCGTGTACCCCAAGGACGACCACGAGCCCGCCGGGTTCACCATCCTCAACTTCCCCGTGCCCGACGTCGAGCGCGCGGTCGACGAGCTCACCGCGGCCGGGGTCTCCTTCGAGCGCTACCCGGGCTTCGACACGGACGCCAAGGGCATCGTGCGCGGCAGCGAGGGCCCGCCCATCGCCTGGTTCAAGGACCCGGCGGGCAACGTCCTGTCGGTACTCGAACCGATGTGACGCCGGGCGGGGGAAGCGGCGGGACGAGGGCACACCGGGGCCGCGCTGCGGTGGCGGCGCGGCCGGCGCCCTGCCTGGCGTGGGCAGCGCATTCGGACACGCACGGACCACCCACGCTCCTTCCCTCTCACCCTCCTCACCCCCTCCCCCCGCGGGAAGGGCCCCGCCCCATGCCCGCCACGTCCGACAAGCCCTCCATCGTCCTGGTACCAGGACTCCACCGAGGACCGCATGATCCACCCGGACAACGAGCGCCGCATGGCGGAGCGGATGCACCCCCGCAAGACCATCGAGCTGAACGCCTCGCGCGCCTCCCTGGCCTTCCAGCCGGGCGCGGTGACGGACCTGATCGAGGCCGCCGCGACGGACCTGTCCGGCCGCTGACCCGCCCGCACCACCCGGCGCTCCGAGCCGGAGGCAGCTGACCCGCCCGCAACCCCGCCCCCGCCCCGCCCCGCCCCGCCCCGCCCCGCCGGCGCCCTACCCCCGGGGCAGGGTCAGGGACCACGCCGATCGGCGCAGGGTCCACGTACGCCGCCGGACCGGGCCCGTCAGGACCTGGTTGGCCCGGTAGCGGAAGTCCGCCCCGGACACCGTCACCGTCTCGGCCCGGCCCGTCAGCGGCAGGCCGCCCGACAGCTGGACCACCACCTCCGCGGGCCCGCCCGGCTCGGCCGTCCGTACGGCGACGTCCTCCACCGGCTGGTCCAGATCCGCCAGGACCACCCCGTCGACCTCGATCCGCAGCCGGTGCACCGGCCGCGCCTCGGGTGCGGCCGGGCTCGGCAGCAGCGTGCGCAGCAGGGAGCGGTACGTACCGCCCCACCGCGCGACCGTGAGCGTGCGCGGGGGCGGCGGGATCCGCAATCCGCCCAGCACCACCCCGTCGCTGTCGTCGACGAGGAGGTCCCGCGACCGCGCCACCCCGTCGAGGGCGGCCCGCGCCGCCGGCACCGCCGACAGCGGCACCCCGAGCGCCCCGGCCAGCGTCAGTGATCCCGGCGGGCCGACCGGGACCAGCGAGAGGACGCCCTCGCCCATTCCGCGCTCCCGTTCCCGGTGCAGCAGCCCCACCGCGCGGACCAGCGCGCGGTCGTCACCCACGATCACCGGCCGCCGATGACCCCGGCGGGCGAGGGCGCGCGCAAATTCCTCCTGCGAATCCGGGAGGCAGATTTTCGCCGTCGCTCCCGCTGACAACACATCCTTCGCGATTCGCACCGACTCGCCGTCAAGACGGCGGGCGACCGGGTCGACGAGCACGAGCAGGCCGCCTACCGGCGCGCCCGCATGGCTCATGGTGGGCTCTGGAGCCGACACCTCGGTCCTTCCTCGGGTAGCATCTTTGTGCAAGAGGCCCTTGCGCTATTGCGCCAGGGCCTTCGTCTATTCCGGGGCACCGGTCCGACGGCTCAGCCTGCGGTGTACATCGTCGTACGCCCCCTGACCTTGGACATGCCCCATCCGGAAGAGGTGTACGCCTGTGCCCGCTCTTGTGCTGCTCGGAGCTCAGTGGGGTGACGAGGGCAAGGGAAAGGCCACCGACCTGCTCGGTGGATCCGTTGACTATGTAGTGCGCTACCAGGGTGGTAACAACGCCGGCCACACGGTCGTCGTGGGTGACCAGAAGTACGCACTGCACCTTCTCCCCTCCGGCATCCTCTCACCCGGATGCACCCCGGTCATCGGCAACGGTGTCGTCGTCGACCCGGCCGTCCTGCTCTCCGAGCTTCGCGGCCTGAACGAGCGCGGCATCGACACCTCCAAGCTGCTCATCAGCGGCAACGCGCACCTGATCACGCCGTACAACGTCACCCTCGACAAGGTCGGCGAGCGCTTCCTCGGCAAGCGCAAGATCGGTACGACCGGCCGCGGCATCGGCCCGACCTACGCGGACAAGATCAACCGCGTCGGCATCCGCGTGCAGGACCTGTACGACGAGTCGATCCTCATCCAGAAGGTCGAAGCGGCGCTGGAGGGCAAGAACCAGCTCCTCGCGAAGCTGTACAACCGCCGCGCGATCGAGGCGGAGGCGATCGTCGAGGAGATGCTCCAGTACGCGGAGCAGATCAAGGGCTACGTCGCCGACACCACCCTGATCCTCAACAACGCGCTCGACGAGGACAAGGTCGTGCTGTTCGAGGGCGGCCAGGGCACCCTGCTCGACGTCGACCACGGCACGTACCCCTTCGTCACCTCCTCGAACCCGACCGCCGGCGGCGCCTGCACCGGCACCGGCGTGGGCCCGACGAAGATCAGCCGCGTCATCGGCATCCTCAAGGCCTACACCACCCGCGTCGGCGCCGGCCCGTTCCCGACGGAGCTGTTCGACGAGGACGGCGAGGCCCTGCGCCGCATCGGTGGCGAGCGCGGTGTCACCACCGGCCGTGACCGTCGCTGCGGTTGGTTCGACGCCCCGATCGCCCGCTACGCGACCCGCGTGAACGGCCTGACGGACTTCTTCCTCACCAAGCTGGACGTGCTGACCGGCTGGGAGGAGATCCCCGTCTGCGTCGCGTACGAGATCGACGGCAAGCGCGTCGAGGAGCTCCCGTACTCGCAGTCGGACTTCCACCACGCGAAGCCGATCTACGAAACCCTCCCCGGCTGGTCCGAGGACATCACCAAGGCCAAGACCTTCGCGGACCTCCCGAAGAACGCCCAGGCGTACGTCAAGGCCCTGGAGGAGATGTCGGGCGCCCCGATCTCCGCGATCGGCGTCGGCCCCGGCCGCACCGAGACGATCGAGATCAACTCGTTCCTCTAGGACGTCCGCGGTACCCCGGACGGCAACGTCCGCGGTACCTGGGCGGTAGCCCCGTGGAGCTACCGCCCAGGTAGCCCCGTAGGGCTACCGCCGCACGACCGAGCGGGGCAGTCGGCAGGTACGCCGACCGCCCCGCTCCGTCGTTCCCCGGGACCGGGGAACGACGGACTCAGCAGAACGCCTCCTTCGCCACGGCGGCGCCCTTGGTCCAGCCCTGACTGAACTGCTCGTTCGCCGAGGCCGGCGCGGTCGCCGCGCAGTTGGCCCTGACGGCGTCCCAACCGGCGACGATGCCGGCCTTCGCGGTGGTGCCGGTGGCCGCACTCGTCGTACCGTCGCCGCTGCACCGGGTGACGGTCGAGCCCTGCCGGACCGAGTACGTGGCGTCCTTCTTCTGCTTGGCGATCGTGAAGGTGCCGTCCGGGCTCATGCTGAAGCCGGCGCCGACCCCCGTGGACGCTTCCAGGAACGCGGGTCCCGGCAGGAACCCGCCGCCGGAGACGTTCACCGTGCCGTCCGGCAGGACGCCCGACAGCGAACACGTGGCGGCGGGAACGGCCGCGGGAGCCGACGGGGCCTGGGCGAGAGCGGTGGATCCGAGGGCAAGGGAACCCACGATCACGGGGGCGAGCAGGGTCAGGCGCGTACGACGCTTCATGGTGTTTCCTCCCGTGCGGGAGAGGGGGCAGGAGGGCTGGACGCCGGAGCGCGCACGGAGCGACGCGCGACCCCCTGCGGGGTCCGCGGCACCGCACGTCGGCCGCAGGGCCGGACGGGTCCGCCGCTACCCATCGTCTCCCGCCCACCCGTACGTCGCGACCCAGGCGGACCGGTCACGCGGCCCCCGCGCCCGCAGCCGTGTACGTGCGCAGGGTCACGCCGTGCCGACTGTGCAGCCGGAAGACCTCGAGGGCCGCGATTCTCGGGGCGGGTCCAGCGCCCGGTCCGGCCCACACCCGGGCGCGGCCCACACCCGGGCGCGGCCCACCACCCGGTCGGGGCCTACCAACCCAGCTGCGCGATCTCCTCCGAGACCACCGCGCAGGCGTCCGCCGCCGGGTCGATCAGCGGGAAGTGGCCGACCCCGTCCAGCAGGGTCAGGCCGACCGTCTCGCCCGCCTTCGCCGCCGCGGCGACGTACGACTCCGCCACCTCGGGCGGGACCACGATGTCGTCCCGCCCGTGCACGACGGCGGTGGCGATGCCCGTCGGGAGCAGCGCCGCCGGGTCCGCGAAGGGCAGCCGCCGCGCCCAGTGTTCGGCGCCGCCCAGCAGCTGCGCCGACGCGCCCCCGCACACCTCCAGCTCCTCCGCGACGGCGAAGTCCGCGATCGGTGCCAGCGCCACCACCCCGCGCAGCGCGGGCGGGGCGGCGAGCCGCCACGGGGAGCCGAGCGGCAGCACGTGTCGGGCCGCGGCCCACAGGGCGAGGTGGCCGCCCGCGGAGTGCCCCGTCACGACGGTGCGCCGCGGGTCGGCCTCGGGGAGCGCGGTCGCGGCCAGCGCGGGGAGGGCGTCCATGGCGGCGGCGACGTCGTCGAAGGTCTCGGGCCAGCGTCCCGCGACGGGTCCGCCCGCCCCCTGGTGCGGAAGTGAACTACCGCGCCGGTACTCGACGTTGGCGACGGCGAAGCCCTGGCGGGCCAGGAAGCCGGCGAGCGGGGTGACGTGCTGCCGGTCGTACGGGGCGCGCCAGGCCCCGCCGTGCAGGACGACGACCAGGGGGGCGGAGCCGGGGCCGCCGCCGCCGTGCGGGGTGTAGAAGTCGATGACCTGGTCCGGGTGTTCCCCGTACGCGGCGCTCGCGTCGGGGAGGACCGGGGGGTGGGCGAAGGCCGAGGCGGCCTCGGCGGCATCCCGTTCGACTGCGGGGTCCGTCATCGGCTCGACCTCTCGGTAACGCGTGGGACAGCGGGGACTGGTGTTCCGGTGTTCCGGCAGAGCGGGACCGTATCAGGCGCCAACCCGCTCCCCGCCGGCCGGAGTCCCCTTCATCGCGACGGGCGGGGCCGAGGCCCCGCCCATCCGACTGCTGTGACGTTTCGCTACCGGGTCACCCGAAAACGTGACCCGTTGCCGGGCCGAGCGTCCGACCCAGCGTCCGCGCCGCCCGCTCGGCGTCGGCGAACCCGACGTAGAGCGGGGTGAAACCGAAGCGCAGGACGTCGGGGGCGCGGAAGTCCCCGACGACGCCCCGCGCGATGAGCTCCGTCATGACCGCGCGGGCGTTCTCGGTGCGCAGCGAGACCTGGCTGCCGCGCTCCGCGTGCCCGGCCGGGGTGACCGACTCGACGCGGCCCTCGGGGACGTACGCGGCGACGCATTCGAGGAAGAAGTCGCCCAGCGCCAGGGACTTGGCCCGGACGTCCTCGACGTCCACGCCCTCCCAGACGTCGAGGGCCGCTTCCAGCGCGAGCATGGACAGGATGTCCGGGGTGCCGACCCGCGCGCGGGCGGCGCCCGGGGCGGGCTCGTACGCCGGGGTCATCGCGAAGGGGTCCGCGTGCCCGTTCCAGCCCGGCAGCGGGGAGTCGAAGGACTCCTGGTGCCGTTCGGCCACGTACAGGTAGGCCGGGGAGCCGGGCCCACCGTTGAGGTACTTGTACGTGCAGCCGACCGCGAGGTCGACGGCGTGCGCGTCGAGGCCGACGGGCAGGGCGCCCGCCGAGTGGCACAGGTCCCAGACGACGAGCGCGCCCGCGGCGTGCGCGGCCGCGGTGAGGGCGGGCAGGTCGTGGAGCCGGCCGGTGCGGTAGTCGACGTGGTTGAGCAGCACCACCGCGGTGTCGGAGGTCATCTCCGGCACCACGTCGCCGGGGTCGACGGCGACGACGTCGAGGCCGGTCATCCGGGCGGCGGAGGCGGCGATGTAGCCGTCCGTCGGGAAGGTGGCGGCGTCGACGAGCATCCGGGTCCGGCCGGGCGCGGCCAGTCGGGCGGCGCCGACGAGGGCCTTGAAGAGGTTGACGCTGGTGGAGTCGCCGACGGTGACCTGCCCGGGGCCGGCGCCGATCAGCGGGGCGATGCGGTCGCCGATCCGCTCGGGGGCGGTCCACCAACCGCTCTCGTCCCAGGACCGGATGAGCAGCTCGCCCCACTGGCGGCGCACGACGTCGGACACGGCGTCGGGGACGCCGGCCGGGAGGGCGCCGAGGGAGTTGCCGTCGAGGTAGGTGACCCCGTCGGGCAGGGCGAACCGCTCGCGCAGCTTGCCCAGCCCGTCGGCGGCGTCGAGCGCGGCGGCGCGGGCCCGGAGCCCGGCCTCGGCCGGGTGCGGCGCGGCGGCGGAATCCGGGTCGACGCCGAAGCGGACGTCGGAGTGGACGTCGGAGTCGACGTCGGAGTCGACGCCGAAGCGGACGTCGGAGTCGCCCCCGCGGCCCGCGCCGGGTATCGGTCGCGTGTCAGACATGGCTGCGGGCCGTCCAGAGCTCGGGGAACACGTTCTTCGTCGCGCGCTTCTCCAGCCAGGCCACCCCGGCCGAGCCACCCGTGCCGGTCTTCGCGCCCATCGCGCGCCGGGTCGCCACCAGGTGGTCGTTGCGCCAGCGCCAGACCAGCTCGGCGACGTCCGTCAGCACCTCGCCTAGGCGGTGCAGGTCGGAGTGCTCACCGGCGGGCTCGGCGTACAGGGCCGTCCAGACGGCCTCGACCTCGGGCGACGGCTCGTAGCGCGCCGTCAGGTCCCGGTCCAGGACCCGCTGCGGGACCGGCAGGCCGCGGCGGGCGAGCAGTCGCAGGGTCTCGTCGTAGAGGCCGGGCTCGTGCAGGGCCTTCTCCAGCTCGCCGTGGACGCGCGGCGCGCCGCGGTGCGGGACCAGCATCGACGCGGACTTGTCGCCGAGCAGGAACTCCATCCGGCGGTACATCGCGGACTGGAATCCGGAGCCCTCGCCGAGGGCGGAGCGGTACGAGTTGAACTGGCCCGGGGTGAGCTGCGCGAGGGGGCGCCAGGAGGCGTTCAGGGCCTCCAGCTCGCGGAGGGATCGTTTCAGCGCGTCCATCGCGACGGGGATGTCGTCCTCGCGCAGGGCGCGGGCCGCGGTCTCCCACTCGTGGACGATGACCGTGAACCACAGCTCCATGACCTGGGTCGTGACCAGGAAGACCATCTCGCCGGGGTCGTCCGAGCGCAGGTGCTGGAGGTGGGTGAGAACGTCCGCCTGGACGTAGTCCTCGTACGGGGTCGTGCCGGCGAAGTCGAGGTTCGGGGTGTCCGAACCGGCTCCGGAGGCATCAAGGGCGTGCGACATTTCTGTCTCCTCGACACGTGCTTCCGGGTAGCGGTCCGCTCCTTCCGTGAGGTAAGTGGAGCCCCGGTCCCCTGCCTCGCATCATAAACAGGGGATCCGGAACCCCTCTAGGGCACTCGGCGCGCAGTTATGCGAGCGTGTCCGCCGCCGTCTCCGAGGAATCGCGCAGGAAGGTCGAGCAGCGCTCGTACTCCTCCTTCTCGCCGATCGCGCCGGCGGCCCGGGCCAGGGCGTTCAGGGCGCGCAGGAACCCGCGGTTCGGCTCGTGCTCCCACGGCACCGGGCCGTGGCCCTTCCAGCCCGCGCGGCGCAGCGAGTCCAGCCCGCGGTGGTAGCCCGTACGGGCGTACGCGTACGACTCGACCGTGTTGCCGGCGGCGAAGGCCCGGTCGGCGAGGGTGGCCCAGGCGAGGGAGGACGTGGGGTACGCGGCGGCCACCTCGGCCGGGTCGGTGCCGGCGGCGAGGGCTTCGCGCGGCGCGGGCTCGTCGGGCAGGTGGGTGGGGGCGGGGCCCCCGAGCAGGTTCTGGTGAATCGACATGGGATCAGTGTGGCCGATGGCCCGCCGCGGCGGGCGGCCGCTGCCCGGCCGGGACCGCCCGGGCCCCCGCCACCGCCCCCGCGCCGCCGGTGTCCGCGGGGAGCCGGGTCGGGGGCCGGGCCGCCGCCAGCTCCCGGCGCAGGACCGGGACGATCCGTTCCCCCAGCAGGTCGATCTGCTCCAACACCGTCTCCCGCGGCAGCCCGGCGTGGTCCACGAGGAAGAGCTGGCGCTGGTAGTCCCCGTACGCCTCCCCGAAGGTGAGGATCTTCTCGATGACCTCGTCGGGGCTCCCGACGGCCAGCGGGCCCCGCGCCGAGCACTCCTCCAGGGACTCCCGGCCGGTGCGCGCGGGCGAGCCGTCGAAGTACGGGCGGAACTCGCGCACCGCGTCCTGCGACCGGGCCCGTACGAAGACCTGCCCGCCGAGGCCGACGACGGCCTGTTCGGCGGCGCCGTGCCCGTGCTCGGCGTACCGGTCGCGGTACAGGGCGACCAGCCGCGCGGAGTGCCCGACGGGGGCGCGGAGGGTGTCGACGAAGAACCCGTCCCCGTAGGACGCGGCCTGCTCCGCGCCCTCCGGCGAGCGCACCGACGCGTGCCACACGAAGGGCGGTACGCCGTCCAGCGGGCGGGGCGTGGAGGTGAAGCCGTCGAGGCGGGCGCGGGAACGACCCCGCCAGTCGATGTCCTCCTCCCGCCACAGCCGGTGCAGCAGGGCGTAGTTCTCGCGGGCGAGCGCGACGGCCTGTCGGAGGTCCTGGCCGAACCACGGGTAGGCGTTCGGGACGTCGCCGCGCCCCAGCGTCAGGTCCACCCGGCCGTCCGCCAGGTGCTGGAGCAGCGCGAACTCCTCCGCGACGCGGACGGGGTCGTTGGTGGTGATGAGCGTGGTGGCGGTGGAGAGGATCAGCCGCTCGGTGCGGGCGGCGACGTACGCGAGCAGCGTCGGCGGGGAGGGGAGCACGTGGGGCGGGTTGTGGTGCTCACCGGTGGCGAAGACGTCGAGGCCGGCCTCCTCGGCCCGGACGGCGATGGCCGTCATCGCCCGGATCCGCTCGCGCTCGGTGGGCGTGCGGCCGGTGAGCGGGTCGGGCGCGACATCGCCGAGGGAGTACACACCGAACTGCACCACCCCGCAGCCCACCCCTCCCCCGACGCCGCAGCCCCTCGTACAGGACCGTGCCGGACGCTCCGGGGAGCGGCCACGTCCGTTCCGGCAGTCCGTCAAGTCGCGCGGCGGCGGGCGCAGGAGGTGGGTGGTGGGGACCCCACCACGTTCCGGCCAAGTGCGGTGGCCGGCGCACCTCCCCGCGCGGGGGGTCCGCGACGGACGGTGGGGGTGCAGTCGATGCACGCTAGGGGGCATGTCGTGAAAACGATCATGAGTAGTACCGCCGTGGCACCGGGAACCGGCCCGGCCGCGGTGACGAGGCAGACCACCGAAACGGGAACGGGGACGCACGCGGGAACGAGCACGACAACGGGAACGAGAACCACCGGCGCCGGCACGAGCACCGGCCCCGCACTGATCCCCGCCCGCCGGGATCCCGTCCACGAGGCGGCCGAGGACCTCTGTTCCGTCGTCCTGGCCTCGCTGCGCCGCAAGGACCAGCGGGAGAAGGGGCGGCAGTACGTACGGGGTCTGCTCGCCCTGCGGGGCCGCAAGTCGATGCGCGGCATCGCCGGGCAGGTCGGGGGCCCCGCCGCGGAACAGAGCATGCACCACTTCATCTCCGGCTCCACCTGGGACTGGGAGCCCCTGCGCGCCTCCCTCTCGGGGTTCCTGGAGGCGACGACCCCGCTGACCGCGTGGGTGGCCCAGCCGATGGCCATCCCGAAGGGCGGCGACCGTTCGGTGGGCGCGGCGCACCGGTTCGACCCCCACCAGGGGCAGATGTTCCGCGGGCAGCAGGCCTTCGGGACCTGGTTCACGTCGTCCGCCCTGGTGACGCCGGTGGGCTGGCGGATGTTCCTGCCCGACGCGGAGGGACCGCACGGCGTCCTCGACGAGCACGCCGCGCCGGCGGCGTACGAGCAGTGCGCCGCGACGGCCGTCATCGAGACGGTGCGGCACAGCGGGAGCGGCCCGCGCCCGGTGGTGCTCGACATCAGGCAGATCGGGACCCGGTCCACGATGAACCGCTTCGCGGAGGCGGGGCTGCCGGTCATCGCGCGGGCGGCCTCCTCGACCCCGCTGCTCGTCACGGATCCGACCCTGCCGGGGTACGGGGCCGGGCTGCGCGGCGCGCGCGAGATCCTGCAGTCGGTGAAGGGGCTGGCCACGCCGGTGGAGTGGACCGATCCCGATCCGGCGCACCCGGGGGGCCGGCACCGCGGCACCCTGGCCGTCGCCGTGCGGGTGATGATGCCCGACCCGTCGCCGGCCCGACGCCGGCACCTGCTGCTGGTCGGCGAGTGGACCGACCCGCGGCGCCCTCCGACGCAGGTGTGGGTGACCGACCTCGTACGGCTCCCCGTGGGCCCGCTGCTGCGGCTGACCAAGCAGGGGCGTCGGGTGGAGTTCGCCGCGGAGCACGGTGGCCAGGAAGTGGGCCTGCGCGACTTCGCCGGGCGGGCCCTGCCCGGCTGGCACCGGCACGTCACGCTGGCGTCGGTCGCCCACGCGGCCCGCGCGCTGACGGCGGCGGGGACGGCGCACGGTCCGACGCCCTGAGGCCCGTCCGGCCCCCGGCGCCCCACCCGTCACCGACGGCCGGGGCGCCGGGGCGCCGCTACTGCGGCCGGGCGCCCGCCGTGCGGCGGTCGTGCAGGACCGTACGGGCCTTGCGCAGCCGCAGGGCCATCTGGATCTCCAGCGCCCGGCCGGGCTTCTGCCAGTGCGGGCCGAGGAGTTCGGCTATGCGTTCCAACCGCCGGGACACCGTGTTGGGGTGCACGTGCAGGGCCTCGGCCGCGTGCGTGGGGCTGCCGCCGGAGGCGAAGTACGCGTCGAGGGTGCGGGTGAGGCCCGTCATGCGGTCGGTGTCGTACTCCAGGACGGGTCCGATCGTCGACGCGATGAAGGACTCCACGTCGTGGTCGGCGGACAACAGCAGCCCGAGGAAGCCCAGTTCGCGCAGCGAGGCCGTGCCGCCCGCCCCGTCGAGGGCGGTCAGCGCGTCCAGGCAGCGCACGGCCTCCGCGTACACGCGGGCCACCTCGCCCGGCCCGCCGGTGGGGCCGGCCGCACCGGTGGAGACGGCGTGTCCGAGGAGCGGCGACAGTTCCGCGGAGGCCCGGTGCGCGGCGGCGGAGGCGTCCTCGCCCGGCAGGACGAGCACGATGCAGCCCCGGCGCACGCCCTTGAGCCCGCCCATCCGGTAGGCGTACGAGGACGCCCAGGCGACGGCCTTGCCGAGTTCCCCGCCCTCGGGCCGGGCCACGACGACGACGTGGGGCCGGTCGAGGTCGATGCCCAGCCGGCGGGTTCGCTCCAGCAGGTGCAGGTCGACGGAGTGGGGCCGTTCCAGCAGGTCGGCGAGGATTTCGTCGTGGACGGGCCCCTCGGCGGCGGCCGTGCCCCGCTGGATCAGCATCAGCGAGGCCACCGACTGCGCGGCCAGCTGGAGCAGCCGTACGTCCTCCTCGGCGAGCGGCGCCGACGCGCTCAGCAGCAACACCCCGAGGTCCTCGGCGCCGGCGAGGACGGGGGCCAGCCACAGCTCGCCGGGCAGCCGGACGGGCCGCCGGTCGATCTGCGCCTGGAGGGCGCCCTTGGCCACGGACTCCTCGTCCAGGTCGGGCAGTTCACCGGTCGCGGTCAGCGGCCGGCCGCCGGGGTCCCGTACCTGGAGCACGCCGTCGAGCGCGTCGGCGGTGGCCCGGGCGAGGGTGGCCAGGCCGGCCCCGTCGAGCACCAGCCCGGCCAGCCGGGCGTGACACTCCCACAGGTGGCGGACCCGGGTGAGGGCGGTGTTGGTGCGCGAACCGAACGCCTCCAGCTCGGTGACCTCGTCGCGGGTCTGCTCCAGCAGCCGGGCCTTCTCGATGGCGACGGCGGCCAGGTCGGCGAGGGAGAGCAGCACGCCGATCTCGTCGGGGGTGAACTGCCGTACGGCCCGGTCGGATCCGTAGAGCGCGCCGAGCGTGGAGTTCCCGCGCCGCAAGGGGACGGCGATGATGGCGCGCAGCCCCTCCGCCCGCACGACGGCGTCGATGCCGGGGGCGTGCGCGATGGCGCGATCGGCGAGGTAGTCGGCGGTCCACACCGGGGACCGGCGGTCCTGGGCGATGCTGCCCAACCCCTTACCGGTGCCCAGTTCGAGCCCCACGTTCAGGGCGGTGGTCTCGCCCTCGGAGGTGCACACGTACGCCGATCCGTCCGGGCGGGACAGCGACAGCCAGGCCATGTCGAAGCCGAGCAGGCGCCGGGCCCGACGGGTGATCAGGCGCAGCAGCCCGTGGATGTCGTACGGGGAGGTCAGGTCGTGCGCGGTGTCCACGAGGGCGGTGAGGGCGGCCTCGCGCTGCTTGACCCGGATCGCGTCCGCCCGTACGGAGCGGGCCAGCTCCACCGCGCGGGCGAGACCGGCGAGGTGCTCCTCCCCGGCGTCGGCGCAGCGGGCGTCCTCCAGCAGGGCCTCGTACCGGCCCTCCGGGGCGTCCGCCGCGAGCAGTTCCAGCACGGCCAACGCCCCCGGTGCCCCGCCGTCGTCCCCGTTCATCCGTCGCCCCCGTCCGACCAGCCCCTTTGTCCCGCGCCCCGAACCTAGGTTCCGTGCGACGAGGGGTCAAGCAGGGTACGGTTCCGGCCCCTCGGGACGCGACACCACGTCAGCACCGGACGGCGCCGGCCAGGGTCAGCCGGGGTGTCGTGCAGGTCGAACGGAGCGCCTCGACGCGTTCCTCGGCGCTGCGCAGCGCCGCCGGCCAGGGGCAGTCCGGGTGGGGGGCCGTCCTGCCGCCCGGGCCCGCGGGGCCGCGCAGGCCGGCGAGTTCCAGGCGCAGCTCGCGGTACCGGCCGAGGGCGAGTTCCGCTTCGACCCACTGGCCGAGCACGGCGATCCGGTCGGCGTCCAGGACCTCGATGCGGGCGCCGAGCCAAGTGCCGGCGTCGATGCCGTCCAGGGCGGGGCCGGTCCACAGGGCGAGGGCGCGGCGCAGCCGCGGGGCCGCCCGCTCGAAGTCGCCGCGCCCCATGGCGCGGTAGCCGGCGCCGGATTCACGGGCGAAGTCCCGGACGTCGGAGCGACCGCCACCGGTGTCGAGGAGATACCCGCCGGGCTGGGTGGAGAGCACGGCATCGGGAGTACGTACCGAGCCGGCCCCCAGCACCTGCGCGAACCGCTCCCGCAGCTGGCGCACGGCGGTGTGCAGGACGCCGCGGGCGTGCTCGGGGCGGGTGTGGACGGCCAGTTCGTCCGCGAGGACCGCGACGGGCACGACCCGGTCGGGCCACGCGGCGAGGACCGCCAGCACGTGCCGGGACTCCGGCGTGGGGGCCGTGATGGGCACACCGTTCTCGACGACCCGCGGCTCTCCGAGTACCTCAATGTCCACAGTGTTTCTCCCTGGGCAGGCCAGCAGAAAAATAATACCCGGAAGGATCTTTTAGGGAAGAGGTGGCGCGGACCGGAAGGGATGGGCGCGAAGGGCCGGCCGCTAGGCGGAAACCCGGTCCACCGGTTCGGCGGGCTCCGCCGCCCCCACCGGCACACCGCCCGGGCAGCCGTGCGCGCACGCGTGCGCGCCGCGGGGCCCGTGGAGCGCCCGCGCGCCCCGGCGGGGAGCGGTGTCCAGCCGGATCGCCACGGCCGGGACCACGATGCTGGGCATCACGTACGTGTAGAGCTCGGAGACCTGTTCCTCCAGGTCCAGACCCAGGGTGTGGGACATGGTGTTCAACCCGGCGAACGAGCCCACGATCATCCGCGAGGGCACCAGCGGGTCGACGTTCGGCAGCAGCTCGCCGCGCCGCTTCGCGTCCTGCAGCACCCGGACGTGCTCGTCGATCCAGGCGCGGTAGGGGGCCGCCTTGTCCAGGTTGCGGCCCGCCGCCTGGTCCAGGGTGAGCCGGGCGCTGGCGCGCATCAGCACCTCGTGCCGCAGCCGGTGCGAGAACACCATGCCCATGTCCAGGAACTCCTGGGCCTTGTACTCCTGCGGCAGGACCGTCGGCCGGTGCTCGTTCTGCGCGTCGATGACGGCCTGGGCCAGGCCTTCCTTCGAGTCGAAGTGGAAGTAGAGCGCGCCCTTGGTGACCCGGGCGATGTTGACGATGTCCGACAACTTGGCCGCGTCGTAGCCCTGCTCGTCGAAGACCACGGCCGCCGCTTCCAGGATCGCCTGACGCGTGCGCACCGCCCGATCCTGCTTCACCTGGGGTCGCTCTGTCCTCATATGCCGCGTCGCCTCTCCTGCCCCGGCGGATTTACATAACCCCGGGTACGTTTCTCTGAGTAGATTTCACACCATCACGAGGCCCCAGTCCACCGCCGTGTGCCACCTCGGGCGCTCCGGCACCGGGGAAGGACCCGCCCGGCCGCCCCCGCCGGCCCCCGCGCACGCTCCGCACGCAAAGGGGTCCGCCGGTCCGGGACGGACCGGCGGACCCCTTCAGGTCTGCGGTGCTGCTACTGCTTCGGCTGGGTACCGGTGGAGCTGGTTCAGCTTCGTACCGGTAGCGCTACTACTTCAGCTTCGTACCGGTGGAGCGCAGGTCGGCGCAGGCCGCGGTGACGCGCTTGGCCATGCCGGCCTCGGCCAGCTTGCCCCAGGTGCGCGGGTCGTAGGTGGACTTGGTGCCGACCTCGCCGTCGACCTTCAGCACACCGTCGTAGTTGCGGAACATGTGGTCCGCGACCGGCCGGGTGAACGCGTACTGGGTGTCGGTGTCGAGGTTCATCTTCACGACGCCGTTCTCCAGCGCGGTGGCGATCTCCTCGGCCGTGGAGCCCGAACCGCCGTGGAAGACGAAGTCGAACGGCGAGGACTTGCCGTACTTCTCGCCGACACCGACCTGGAGGTCCTTGAGGAGCTCGGGGCGCAGGACGACGTTGCCCGGCTTGTAGACGCCGTGCACGTTGCCGAAGGAGGCGGCCAGCAGGTAGCGGCCCTTCTCGCCCAGGCCCAGGGCCTCGGCGGTGCGCAGCGCGTCATCGACGGTGGTGTACAGCTCGTCGTTGATCTCGTGGCTGACGCCGTCCTCCTCGCCGCCGGTCGGGGTGATCTCGACCTCAAGGATGATCTTCGCGGCGGCGGCCTTGGCGAGCAGCTCCTGGCCGATGGCCAGGTTGTCGGCCAGGGTCTCGGCGGAGCCGTCCCACATGTGCGACTGGAAGAGCGGGTTGAGGCCGCGGGCCACGCGCTCGGCGGAGACCTCCAGGAGCGGACGTACGTACCCGTCCAGCTTGTCCTTCGGGCAGTGGTCGGTGTGCAGCGCGACCGTGATGTCGTACTTGGCGGCGACGACGTGCGCGAACTCCGCCAGGGCGACGGCGCCCGTGACCATGTCCTTGTTGTACTGGCCACCCAGGAACTCCGCACCACCGGTGGAGATCTGGATGATGCCGTCGCTCTCGGCCTCCGCGAAGCCGCGCAGGGCAGCGTGCAGGGTCTGGGTCGAGGTGACATTGATGGCCGGGTAGGCGAACTTGCCTGCCTTCGCCCGGTCGAGCATCTCGTTGTAGACCTCGGGGGTTGCGATGGGCATCTGTCCGCTCCTTGGATGTGCGGGGAGTGTGCTTATTACGGGCCCTGACCTGGGGGCGACGTCATCGTCGCGCCTATCTTTCCAGACTCGGCGCGACACTCCACCCCTCCGGTCGCCCCGGGAAGGGCGAGCCGGACGCGGTGTTTCACGTGAAACACCGCGTCGCTCCGCAAAACAGCAGGTCAGAACCGGAACAGAGGCTTCCCAGGACCTTCGTCACGAGTTGTTCCGAGCCGGTCCCGACCACGATCCGAGATGCCCGCAGGCGGTTCAGCCGAGGCCGAGGTCCCCGAGGCGGTAGCCGGTGAGGTAGGCCAGGCCCGCCTCGGCGATGGCGTCCGCGGCGCCGCGGTCCACGATGGTGGCGACGGCGACGACCTCACCGCCGGCCTCGCGAACGGCCTCGACGGCGGTCAGCGGGGACCCGCCGGTGGTCGAGGTGTCCTCGACGACCAGGCAGCGGCGGCCCTTGACGTCGGTGCCCTCGATGCGACGCTGCATGCCGTGGGCCTTCTGCGCCTTGCGGACGACGAAGGCGTCCAGCCGCTGTCCGCGCGCGGCGGAGGCGTGCAGCATCGAGGTCGCCACCGGGTCGGCGCCCAGGGTCAGACCGCCGACGCAGTCGAAGTCGAGCTCGGCGGTCAGGTCGAGCATGACCTGCCCGACCAGCGGGGCCGCCTGGCCGTCGAGGGTGATCCGGCGGAGGTCGATGTAGTAGTCGGCCTCCTTGCCGGAGGAGAGGGTCACCTTGCCGTGCACGACGGCCTTGTCCTTGATCTGCTGCAGAAGCGCATCGCGTGTGCCTTGCGGCATTACTTCGTTGACGTCAGTCATACCCCGAGCTTAAATGCGCCCCGGGCGCCCCCCGCACGGCCGGCCCGCACGACCGGCCCGCACGCCCCGGCCGTACGGGCTACGCCGGCCGCCGCCACGTCCAGGTGCTGGACATCTCCAGCGGGTCGACCGGCGTGACCAGGTGCGGGAGCGTGTTCAGCCCGTTCGGCGGGCCCGACTGGGGCTCGACGCAGACGGCCTCGGGCTGCTCGTCGTAGATGACCACCCATTCGGCCCGACTGGTGACCTTCAGCTCCAGCTGCCCGGGCCAGGTCAGGGTGACGTCCACGCCGTGGGGCATGCCGAAGCAGTCGTCCCAGGGGCCGGGGAGGGGGTCGATGCGGCGGCCGGTGGGGAGGTGGTCGTCGCCGCGCTCCTCCTGCCAGGCCGGGTCGAAGGCGAGCTGCGCCTCGGGGCCGCCGGCGGTCAGGGTCCGGTTGAACCAGGGGTGCCAGCCGGCCTGGGCCGGGAAGGAGTTCTCGTAGGTCTCCACGCCCAGGGTGAGGGTGAGGGCATCCTCGGACAGCTCGAAGATCTGGGTCACCCGGCCGGCGTACGGCCAGGGGTCGACGAGGTCGAAGGCGAAGGCGGCGCGGGTCTCGGAGACCCCGGCCGGCCGCCAGGACGTGTCCCGGCCCAGGCCGTGGATGGCGTGCGGCGGGTGGTTCAGCGGCAGCTGGTGGACGCTCGCGCCGTCCCGGAACCGGCCGTCCGCGGTGCGGCCGCACCAGGGGACCATCGGGAAGGCGCCGAAGTGCGGCCCCTGCCGCAGCAGCTCCGTCCCGTCGACGCGCAGACTGCTGATCCGGCAGCCGTTCTCCTGATCGATGGTGATGTCGGCGCCGCCGACGCTCAGTTGCGTGCTCATACGGCGACCCTACGGCGAGTCAGCGACGGCGGCGCAACGCCCTTCCGACCACGACGGCCGAGGCGATGGCGAGGGCGGCGGCCGGGGCGACCCAGCGCAGGCCGCCGGCCGCGGCGACGGTGGACGGCGCGGGGACCGGGGCGTACCGGCCGCGCGGCGGCGCGTGGTCCACCTCCTCGGCGCTGCGGCCGATCATCGTGCGGCGGGCGTGCGCGGCTTCGGCGGGCGGCCGGGCGGCCGCGGCGGGACCGGTGGTCCCGGCGAAGTCGCCCTCCAGGAAGGGGTCGACGGACGGGGCCGGCACCTCGGAGTCGAACAGCGAGGCGCTGACCGCGTCGGCCGGCCCGGCGGCGTCACCCGCGCCCCCGGGCCCCTCGGCGTCGGCGGCCTCCTCGGCTTCCTCGGCGTCGGCGGCCTCCTCGGCCTCGGCGACGGGGTCGTGCGGATCGAGGTCGGGGGCCGCGTCGCCCACCCCGACGGCCTCGGCTTCGGTCACGTCGGCGGCCGACTCCGCCGCCAGGTTCGCGCCCACCCGGTCCAGCAGGCGCCGACCGGCGACCGCGGTGGCGTCCGGGGCGAAGGCGGCGGCCCGCCCGTCGGCGGTGGCCCCGCCGGTGAACTCCAGGCGGGTCCCGACCCCGTCCGGGACCAGGGTCAGCCCGAGGGAGAGGGTGACGGTGCCGTGGCCGCGCACCTCGGTGCCCGCGCCCTCGACGGTGAACCGGTCCGGGCCGCCCTCGGCGACGAGCAGCGCCCCCCGGTAGGTCACGGTGTGCCCGCCGACCCGCACCTTGAGCCGCCCGGCCGACGGCCCGGCGGCGGCGTCGGCGTCCCGCTGGAGCCCGGGTACGCAGCGCGCCACGCGGGCCGGGTCGCGCAGCACGGCACGGAGGTCTTCCGCGGGGACCGGAACGAACACCTGATGCTCCATGCGGCCGAGCCTACCGAGGAGAGCCGCCGGTGCACACGGACACGACAGTCGCCGCAGCTCAGGAGTAGCGCGGGTAGGGCAGTGTCGAGGGCGGCAGGCCGTGGATCCGGGTCCGGGCGGCGTCCCGGGCCGCGTCCAGCAGGGCCCGCGTGGACACCGCGCGCAGCGCCGGCGTGTCCCGGTCGACCCGCAGCTCGGGCGTCCGTTCGCGGGAGGCGAGGACGAAGCCCCAGTCCTGCGGCGGCGCCCCGCTGCCGCCGAGCGTCCGGTCGGGTCCACCGGCGAAGCCGGAGAGCCGGCCGCCGGTGCTGTAGGGGGTGGTGAGCAGTCCGGCGGCGCGCAGGGTGGTGTCGACGGTCCAGTACGTACGGGCCCGGTCGGTGAGGGCCCCCGCGTGGACGGCGATCCGCCCGCCGGGGTTCAGGGCCCGCGCGGCGAGCCCGTAGAACTCCTGCGAGTACAGCTTCGTGCTCGGGGTGATGCCGGGGTCGGGCAGGTCGGAGACGATGACGTCGAACCGGTCCCGGGCGGCGGGACCCCGCAACCAGCCGAACGCGTCCTGCGTGACGACGCCGAGGCGGGGGTCCTCGAAGGCCCGCTCGTTGAGCGCGGAGAGCATCGGGTCGGTGCGGGCCAGCCGGACGACGCCGGGGTCGAGCTCGACGACGGTGACGGAGGCGACGTCCCGGTAGCGCAGCACCTCGCGGGCGGCCAGCCCGTCGCCGCCGCCGAGGACCAGGACACGGGCGTGCGGGCCGGTCATCGCCGGGTGGACCAGGGCCTCGTGGTAGCGGTACTCGTCGTAGCCGCTGACCCGCAGCCGGCCGTCGAGGTACAGGTCGAGGGAGCGCGGGGAGCCGCCGGCCGGGCCGGTGAGCACCAGTTCCTGCACGTCGGTCCGGACCGCGACGCGGACCTCTCCGCCGTAGACGGCGCGGCGGGCCACCCGTTCGAAGTCGTCGGCGAGCAGGGTCGCGGAGCCGAGCGCGGCGAGGACGGCAGCGTTGGTGGCGATCAGCAGCCAGCGGCAGCGGGGGCTGAGGTCGCGGCGGAACAGCCACAGGACGAGCCCGCCGCCGGCGAGGGCGTTGACGGTGCCGGTGAGCATGACCCCGTTGAGCTGGCCGAGCATCGGCAGCAGCAGGAACGGGAAGGCGAGGCCGCCGACGAGGGCGCCCACGTAGTCGGCGGCGAACAGGTCGGCGACCGCCCCGCCCGCGTCCTGCCGGCGGATCCGCTGGATCAGCACCATCAACAGCGGGATCTCCGCGCCGATCAGGACGCCGATGGCGAAGGAGAAGCCGACGAGCGCGGTCCGGGACTCGCCCAGCCAGGCGAAGCTCGCGTACAGGGCCATGGCGGAGAACCCGCCGAGCAGGGCGAGCGCGGCCTCGATGGCGGCGAACCCGAGGGCGGGCCGGCCGCGCAGCCGTTTCGCGAGGAGGGAACCGACGCCCATGGCGAAGACCATGACGGACAGCACCACGGAGGCCTGGGTGACCGAGTCACCGATCAGGTAGGAGCCGAGCGCGAGCAGCTCCAGTTCGTACACGAGCCCGCAGGCGGCGCAGACGAAGACGGTGGCCAGGACGAGGAAGCGGCCGGTCCGTGGCTGTACGGGCAGGGCGGCCGGGGCGCTCTGCGCGCCCCGTGGCTCCGGCGCCGGGAGCACCCCGTGGGGGGCGGATCGGTCGATCATGAAGCGAACCGTACGTTACCGCCCACCCACACCCTGTCACCCACATGGGTGTAAGTACCGGTTCAATCCCGCCAGTTGGCGTAACCGCACCCCAATCCGCCCCCCGAGCACGGCACGCGGAGGGCACGCGGAGGGCACGCGGAGGCCGAGCGGACAACACGCGGACGGCGTCCGGACGCCGTGCAGGCGACCCGGACCGAGCCGCCCCACGAGAGCGCGCGGGAGGAAACGCCCTAGACGGGGGCGCCCATGCGGACGCCCACCCGGGTGCGCGTGGCGACGAGCTGCCCCTCCTGGGGGTAGGCGTGCCAGGTCCGCCACCGGACCTGGCCCTCGTGGCGCTGGGCCAGCATGGCGGTGAAGGCGTGCGGGCTGCCGGGGAACGTGCCGGCCAGCCCGTTCGGGTGGTCGGCGACGAGGGCGAGGAGTTCCTGCGCGCGGCCCGCGAAGGAGCCCCGCGAGAGGTTCTCCACGCGGGCGGCGAACTCGTACTCCCAGTCGCCGACCCGCTTGGCCACGCCGAGCGGAAGCGGCGTACTGCTCCCGGGCATGCAGGCGACGGTCTCCGAACAGAGCACCTCCCCCTCCTCCAGGAGCACCTGGTGAGAGGCCCCGAGCAGGCGGAGCTCCACATTCGCGTCCGCGAGCTGGAGGTTCAGTACGGCCAAGGCGGGCAGCCGGTCCCGTCCCAGGGCCCAGGCGAGATCGGCGGCACGCGTGTCGGTGTAGGTGGTCTGGAGGGTCGTGAGCATGAGTCGGCTCCGCAAACGCGCGAGGGAGATGGGCCGGAGCCCGCCAGCGGTAGTCAACGGGTGGGGGGACACCGGCACGGGTCCACAGGAAGTCCAGGGAGGTCCGAGGACTGGTCTACTCAACCGAGGGAATCATGAAAGGCACGGCACTCACAGCGGATTTACCCAACTTGACGGGGTTTACATCCCCCCGGGGGCTACCCAGTTCACGTGTTCACCAGCATGCCGCCCGTACGCCGTAACGCCCGGCCGAACAAGTAGACGCCCGAGGGAAGTTGTCCCCCACGGGCGCCCTGTTCAACACTCGTCGGCGGGCCTTCCCGAAGGATCAGCTGGAGCCGCAACCGCCCCCGCCACCGCAGGAGGACGACGATCCGCCACACGAGGACGACGAGGACCCGCAGGAGGGCCCCGAGTCGGACGAGGACCCGCCGCAGGAGGACACCGCGCCCGTACCGCCGGAGGCCGCCCACCAGCTGTCGGAGCGGTCACCACCCGACCGGCGCGAGGAGGGCCGTGAGGAAGACCGCGCGGAGGACCGCGAGGAGGACCGCGAGGAGGACCGCGCGGAGCGCCGGCGGCAGGCCGCCGCCCGTTTCGCCTTCGAGACCAGGATCCCCGCTACGGCACCTGCCGTCACCACGAACGCCACCACCAGGACAAAGACCAGGACCACGGTCCTCGCCTCCTCTCGGAAGCCCGGTTCCCCGGGGTGCGGGATCCCCTCGTCCCGCATGACGGGGGGATCCCCTCCGGCCGATCGCGCCAAAGCACACTTGAGCAACTCCAGAGCTTCCCCGCAGGATGGCGCCCATGACCGCATCCGCGAGCAGCAGCAGCCGCCCCTTCCTCAACCGCCGCCTGGCGTCCTTCGGCACCACGATCTTCGCGGAGATGTCGGCGCTGGCCGCCCGCACCGGGTCGATCAACCTGGGCCAGGGCTTCCCCGACACCGACGGCCCCGCCGAGATCGCCGAGGCGGCGGTACGGGCCGTCCGCGACGGCCGGGGCAACCAGTACCCGCCGGGTCCGGGCGTCCCGGAGCTCCGTACGGCCGTCGCGGAGCACCAGCGGCGGTTCCACGGGCTGACGTACGACCCGGACACCGAGGTGCTGGTCACGGCGGGTGCGACGGAGGCCATCGCGGCGTCCCTGCTGGCCCTCCTGGAGCCGGGTGACGAGGTCATCGCGCTCGAACCGTTCTACGACTCGTACGCGGCCTGCATCGCGATGGCCGGGGCGGTCCGCGTCCCGCTCACCCTGCGCGCCCCGCACTTCCGCCCCGACCTCGACGCCCTGCGGGACGCGATCACCCCGCGCACCCGGCTGTTGCTCCTGAACACCCCGCACAACCCGACGGGCACGGTCCTCACCCGCGAGGAACTGACCGCGATCGCGGAGCTGGCCGTGGAGCGCGACCTCCTCGTCGTCACGGACGAGGTCTACGAGCACCTGGTCTTCGAGGGCTCGCACATCCCCCTGGCGTCCCTGCCCGGCATGCGCGAGCGCACGGTGACGATCTCCTCCGCCGGCAAGACGTTCTCCTTCACCGGCTGGAAGGTCGGCTGGATCACCGCACCGCCCGCGCTGGTCTCGGCGGTGCGCTCGGCGAAGCAGTTCCTGACGTACGTCGCGTCGGGCCCGTTCCAGTACGCGATCGCCGAGGCCCTGGCGCTGCCGGACGCGTACTACGACACCTTCCGGGCGGACCTCGCGGCCAAGCGCGACCTCCTCGCCGACGGCCTGACGGCGGCCGGTTTCGAGGTCTTCCGCCCGCAGGGCACGTACTTCATCACCACGGACATCTCCCCGCTCGGCGAGAAGGACGGCCTGGCCTTCTGCCGCGCCCTGCCGGAGCGCTGCGGCGTGGTCGCCATCCCGAACCAGGTCTTCTACGACAACACCGAGGCGGGCGCCACCCAGGTCCGCTGGGCCTTCTGCAAGAAGCCGGAGGTCCTCCAGGAGGCCGTGCACCGCCTGGGTCGGTGGGCGGGGTGACGGGGTGACGCGGGCCGCGCGCCTGCGGGAGCGGACGGGTCCGGGCGCGCGGCCGGCCACGCACCGGGTCGTGAATGACCTGGTGCGTGGCCGGGGTGGCGCTGTGTCGGGCGACTAGTTGCCGTCGCCGTCCTCGGGCTTCTCCTCGCCCTCGGCGGAGTCGACTTCCTTCTCCAGACCGAGCTGCTCGAGGAGCCACTTGTCGAACTCGATGGAGGCGCGGACCCAGCTGACCGTGGAGGACACGAAGTGCTCCAGGTTCACGCCGGTGCCGATCAGCATCTGCGCCTCACCGATCAGGCGGACCGAGCCGTCGTCGTGGGTGTGGCTGTAGACCTTCGGCCACAGGGTGCGGCGGTTCCAGTCGTCGATGGACTCCAGCAGCTGCGGCTTGTCCTCGATCGCGTGGGGGCGGTCGTAGAAGGTCCGCACGGAGAAGACCTGCTGCTCGTCCTCGCCGCGGAACATGAAGTACGTGCGGAAGTCCTCCCACGGCGCCGCGAGGTCACCCTCGTCGTCGACGACGTACTTGAGCTCCATCTGCTCCAGGAGCTGCTTGACCAGGTCCTGGTCGGGGACGACGGGGCCCGCCGGTCCAGTGGCCTGCGGATCGGGCTGCTGCCCTCCGAAGTTCGGAATCGAGGCCGGGTCGATGCTCACCGTGTACTTCCCTTCGTGCGGATACAGCCATCCTCCACCATCGCGCCCACCCCGTGTCCACCCCTGCACCCGCGATCCGCTCCGGGCGGACAGGAGTAGGACCGGGGTAAGGGGCGGCGCCCCTTACAGGGCCCGTCCGACCAGCAGGTCTTCGCCGGACACGTCGACGCGTACGGTGTCCCCTTCCCGCACCTCGCCGGACAGGATCTCCTTGGCCAGCCGGTCCCCGATCGCGGTCTGGATCAGGCGGCGCAGCGGCCGGGCGCCGTACGCGGGGTCGTTGCCCTTGTCCGCGAGCCAGGCCAGCGCCTCGGGCGTGATGTCGAGGGTCAGCCGGCGGTCGGCGAGCCGCTGGGCGAGGCGTCCGATCTGGAGCTCGGCGATGTGGGCCAGCTCGTCCCTGCCGAGGGCGGAGAAGACCACCAGGTCGTCGAGCCGGTTGAGGAACTCGGGCTTGAAGGAGGCGCGGACCACGTCCAGGACGCGGGCCTTCTTGTCCTCCGCCGAGGTCGCCGGGTCCGTCAGGAACTGGCTGCCCAGGTTCGAGGTGAGGATGAGGATGGTGTTGCGGAAGTCCACGGTGCGGCCCTGGCCGTCCGTGAGCCGGCCGTCGTCCAGCACCTGGAGCAGGACGTCGAACACCTCCGGGTGCGCCTTCTCGACCTCGTCGAGCAGGACGACGCTGTACGGGCGGCGGCGAACGGCCTCGGTGAGCTGGCCGCCCTCCTCGTAGCCGACGTAGCCGGGCGGGGCGCCGACGAGGCGGGCCACGCTGTGCTTCTCGCCGTACTCCGACATGTCGATGCGGATCATGGCCCGCTCGTCGTCGAAGAGGAAGTCCGCGAGGGCCTTGGCCAGCTCGGTCTTGCCGACGCCGGTGGGGCCGAGGAAGAGGAAGGAGCCGGTCGGGCGGTCCGGGTCGGCGATGCCCGCGCGGGTGCGGCGCACGGCGTCGGAGACGGCCCCTACGGCCTCCTGCTGGCCGATCAGCCGGCGGCCCAGCTCGTCCTCCATGCGGAGCAGCTTCTGGGTCTCGCCCTCCAGCAGCCGACCGGCGGGGATGCCGGTCCAGGCGCCGACCACGTCGGCGATGTCGTCGGGGCCGACCTCGTCCTTGACCATGCTGTCCTTGGCGCCGCCGCCCTTGGACGCGGCCTCCTCCTCGGTGGCCTCGGCCAGCTCGCGCTCCAGCGCGGGGATCTCCCCGTAGAGCAGTTTGGAGGCGGAGTCGAAGTCCCCGTCGCGCTGGGCGCGCTCGGCCTGGCCGCGCAGGTCGTCCAGGCGTTCCTTGAGCTCGCCGACCTGGTTGAGGGACTTCTTCTCCTTCTCCCAGCGGACGGTGAGGCCCCGCAGGTCCTCCTCCTTGTCGGCCAGGTCCTTGCGCAGCCGCTCCAGGCGTTCGCGGGAGGCCGCGTCGGACTCGTTCTTCAGCGCCAGCTCCTCCATGCGCAGCCGGTCCACGGAGCGCTGGAGCTCGTCGATCTCGACGGGCGAGGAGTCGATCTCCATGCGCAGCCGGGACGCGGCCTCGTCGACGAGGTCGATGGCCTTGTCGGGGAGGAAGCGGGAGGTGATGTACCGGTCGGAGAGGGTGGCGGCGGCGACGAGGGCGCTGTCGTTGATGACGACCTTGTGGTGGGCCTCGTAGCGGCCCTTGAGCCCGCGCAGGATCGCGATGGTGTCCTCGACGCTGGGCTCGGCGACCAGCACCTGCTGGAAGCGGCGCTCCAGCGCGGGGTCCTTCTCGATGCGCTCGCGGTACTCGTCCAGCGTGGTCGCGCCGACCATGCGCAGTTCGCCGCGGGCCAGCATCGGCTTGAGCATGTTGCCGGCGTCCATGGCGGAGTCGCCGCCCGCGCCCGCCCCGACGACGGTGTGCAGCTCGTCGATGAAGGTGATGATCTGGCCGTCGCTCGACTTGATCTCCGCGAGCACGGTCTTGAGGCGCTCCTCGAACTCGCCCCGGTACTTGGCGCCGGCGACCATCGCGCCCAGGTCGAGGGAGACGAGGCGCTTGTTCTTCAGGGACTCGGGGACGTCGCCCTTGACGATGCGCTGGGCGAGGCCCTCGACGACGGCGGTCTTGCCGACGCCGGGCTCGCCGATGAGCACCGGGTTGTTCTTCGTCCGGCGCGACAGGACCTGGACGACGCGCCGGATCTCGTGGTCGCGGCCGATGACCGGGTCGAGCTTGCCCTCGCGGGCCGCGGCCGTGAAGTCCGTACCGAACTTCTCCAGGGCCTTGTACTGACCCTCGGGGTCGGGGCTGGTCACCCGCCGTCCTCCTCGTGCGTTCTGGAAGGCGGACAGCAGCTTCTTCGCGGTCGCGCCCTGGGCGGAAAGGACCTCACCGGCCGGTCCGCCCTTGGCGGCGACGGCGATGAGGAGGTGTTCGGTGGAGAGGTACTCGTCCCCGAGCCGGCCTGCCTCGGCGTCGGCCTCGGCCAGTACGGCGAGCAGGTCGCGGCTGGGCTGCGGGGGCGCGACGGTGGAACCCGTGACGCTGGGCAGGGCGGCCAGCAGGCGTTCGGCGCCGGCGCGGACGGCGGCCTGGTCGGCCTCGGTCGCGGCGAGCAGGTCGGTGACGTTCTCGTTGTCCTCGCCGGCGAGCAGCGCCAGCAGCAGGTGCGCGGGGGTCAGGTCGGCGTGACCGTCCTTGACGGCCCTGCTGGTGGCGGCGTTCAGGGCGGCACGGCTCTTGTTGGTCAGCTCGGCGTCCACTTGCGGCTTCTCCTCTCCGACGGGAATGACGGGGTACGTGGTCCGGGACGCGCCCCGGGGCCAACTCTGACAGATTCAGCGTCTGCAAAGTTGAGTCTATTCCACTCAAGCCTGAGCGCGGCCCCTATCGACCGTGCTTCGCACGTACTCTCGGCCCATGTCCCATGACGTACTCAACCCGACGTCCGAGTACCTCGCCTTCTGGCGGGAGCGGCACGTCTGCACCCTGACCACCCCGCGCCCCGACGGCACCCCGCACGTGGTGCCGGTGGGCGTGACGTACGACCCCGAGGCGGGGCTGGCCCGGGTGATCAGCAACAGGCACAGCAAGAAGGTGCGCAACATCCTGGCGTCGCCGGACGGGGCCGCGAGGGTGGCGGTGTGCCAGATGGAGGGGCGGCGCTGGGCCACCCTGGAGGGCCGGGCGGTGATCCGCGCCGACGAGGCGTCGGTCGCCGACGCCGTGGCGCGCTACGCGGAGCGCTACGGGAGGGTCCCCTCGCCCAACCCCGACCGGGTCGTCATGGAGATCACCCTCGACCGGGCCATGGGCCGGGCCTGAAGGACCGATGATCCGGTTGAACCGGTGGTCCGGTTCAGCCGATGGTCCGGTTCAACCACTGGACGCGGACATCACAACGGCGCCATCGTGGTCAGGTCCACGATGGCGCCGTTGTGTGGGGGAAGCGCCTGGGCGATCTGCAACGACGGGGGGATCGCGTCAGGCACTGCGGGGGGTGGCGGCGGTGATATCGGGTTCGAAGAGCTGGTGGTCGCGCTGATCGAGATTGACGAAGACCATGCCGTAGCGAACTTCGCAACGAACGGGCTGCGGTGCGCCCCGGGGGCGGCGCAGGCAGCGGTAGGCACGGACGTCCTCGTCCTCCTCGCGCACGACGACGATCGGCTGGCCGAACAGAGTGACCATCAACGAATCGCCGGTGTGGGGAATGGCGGTGGCGAGATCGATGAACTGCCATCCGGACCGATAGGCGGAGGCCATCTCGCGGCGGAAGTCGCGGTCGTCGGGGGTCATCAGAGCGCCTTCACGGGCACGATGTTCCAGCCGCTGTCCGGCTCTCCGGCGGGCCGGGTGTTCCAGCCGCTGTCGGGTTCACCGGCGGGTGTGTCGTTCCAGCCGCTGTCGGGTTCACCGGCGGGAGCGGCGTTCCAGCCGCTGTCGGCCGGCGCGACGTTCCAACCGCTGTCCGACTTACCCTTCGGCACGATATTCCAGCCGCTGTCACTGGCCAGTGCGTTCCCCGCATCGCCATTGACGGCGCTGACTGCCCCAAATACCGCAACAGCGGAGAAAACAACGGCAAGCGCCGAGCGAAGCATTCTCTTGTACATGGTCGGCTTCGTCCTCACTTGATGGAATCCTCTCCCCCGCACGTCAGACCATGGCTCATTCAGGCACGTTACGGCCACAGGGACGATGCATCATGTTCTTGCATGTTCAGGACCCTGGGGGGTGGAGATTTGCCCATAAACGACACAAACCCGACACATCCCCACCCCGTCACATCCATGTGCGACGAGGGGGCTCGACTTTACGCGGCGGCACTGAGCACCGGCCGGGTACCTCGTAGTGAGGTGGAAAACATCCCCTGCCTGCTCGAATTCGCTCTGCTGCGCCCCGACCCGGATGACGCGAACCAGCTCCGCGCGGTTCCCCCGGCGGTCGCCCTCGCCCAGCGCCTGCATCCCCTCGAGCGGGAGATCCAGGACCGTCGGCGCAGCGCGATCGACCTCACCGATGCATTCGAGCCGTTCCTCACCATCAGTGCGCAGAACCCCGCCAACACGCACGCGATCACCGTGCTGGAGGGATTCGACCAGATCAACGCCGCCCTCGACCTGGCGACGGCCGAGTGCCACACGGAGATGCTGACGGTCCAACCCGGCGGCGCCCGGCCGTCCTACGCCCTGACCGAGGCGCTGGAACGGGACGCCCCGCTCATCGACCGCGGCGTCAGCATCCGCACCCTCTACCAGCACACCGCGCGGCACAGCCAGGGCACGCTCGCCTACGTGGACCGCATCTCCACGGGCAAGGTCGAGATCCGCACCCTCGAAGAACTCATCGAGCGGCTGATCGTGTTCGACCGCACCGTGGCGTTCATCCCCGTCAGCGACGACCGCCGGGTCGCCCTGGAACTGCGCCACCCCGGACTGGTCGACTACCTCATCAAGGTCTTCGAGCAGCTGTGGCGGCGCGCCGTGCCGCTCAGCCAGGAAGTTACCTACACGCACCGGCCCGACGGCATCTCGGGCGTGCAGCGCTCCATCGCGCAGTTGCTGGTCGAGGGGCACGTGGACGAGGCGATCGCCCGGCGCCTGGGGATGAACGTACGGACCTGCCGCGCGCACATCGCCAAGCTGGCCACCGCCCTGGGCAGCGGCAGCCGCGCCCAGCTGGGCTTCCTCATCGCCCGCTCGGGCATCCTGCGCGACTCGACGGGCCCGCCGCCGCCCCCGCTGCCGGAGCTCTGAGGGGCCCCGGGCGGCGCTCCCCGACCCCGAGGGCTCCATCGGGACGGCATATGCCCCGGCGCACGCGGAAGGCCCCGCCGGGAGCGTTCCTGGAGGGGCCTTGCGCGGATGCGGGCCGGGCCGCGCCCGGCGTTCAGCTCAGCGGGCGCTTCGGGCCGGGCCGCCAGACGACCAGGGCACTGCCCGGCTGCGGAGCCTGGTACGGGACCAGGTCGCGCCGGTACGAGGCGTGCACCTGGGCCTCGCGGGCCTGGAGGGCGGCGGCCGCCCCGTCCACGGCCGAGGAGAGTTCGGCGACGCGCTGCTGGAGCGCGGCCACCTGGTTCTCCAGTTCGATGATCCGCTTGATGCCCGCGAGGTTGATGCCCTCGTCCTGGGACAGCGCCTGCACGGTGCGCAGGAGCTCGATGTCCCGGGCCGAATAACGCCGGCCGCGGCCGGCCGTACGGTCCGGGGAGACCAGGCCGAGGCGGTCGTACTGGCGGAGGGTCTGCGGATGCAGGCCCGAGAGCTGGGCGGCCACCGAGATCACGTAGACCGGGGTGTCGTCGGTCAGCTGGTAATGGATCCTTCGGCGGCCGTCCATCTCATGCTCCCTTCACCGACTCGAACAGCTCGGCGCGCGGGTCCTCGGGATCCGTCGCGTCGCGATACATCTCCAGGGCCTCGCGGGCCTTGTCGGACAGCTCCGTCGGGACCGTGACCTCCACCGTGACGAGGAGGTCGCCGCGAGTGCCGTCCTTGCGGACCGCGCCCTTGCCGCGGGCCCGCATCGTACGACCGCCGGGCGTGCCCGGGGGGAGTTTCAGGGTGACTGCCGGACCGTTCAGGGTCGGCACCTTGATCTCGGCGCCGAGGGCGGCCTCCGCGAAGGTCACCGGGACGGTCACCGTGAGGTTGTCGTCCTTGCGGCCGAACACCGGGTGACCGTCGACGTGGACCACCACGTAGAGGTCGCCCGCCGGACCGCCGCGCTCGCCCGGGGTGCCCTTGCCGCGCAGCCGGATCCGCTGGCCGTCGAAGACGCCCGCGGGGATCCTGACCTGCATCGTCCGCGAACTGCGGGCGCGCCCACTGCCCTTGCAGACGTCGCAGGGGGTCTCCGCGATGAGACCGCGGCCCTTGCAGTCCGCGCAGGGGTCGGTCAGCGAGAACCCGCCGCCGCTGCCCCGCGAGACCTGACCGGTGCCGACGCAGGTCGGGCACACCCGGGGGGTGCCGTTCTTGTCGCCGGTACCGGAACACGCCTTGCAGGGCGACTGCGAGGACATCCGCAGCGGGACGGTCGCGCCGTCCACGGCCTCCGTGAAGGAGAGCGTGACCTCCGACTCGATGTCCTGGCCGCGGCGCGGCTGGGTACGGGTGCCCGGACCCTGGCCGGTGCCGCGGTTGAACAGGCCGCCGAAGACGTCGCCCAGGCCGCCGCCGAAGCCGCCGCCCGGACCCCCCTGCGGCTGCTGGCCTCCGAAGAGGTCACCGAGGTCGAAGTTGAACGAACCGCCGGCGCCGCCGGGACCGGGGCGGAAGCCCCCGTTCCCGAACAGCGCGCGGGCCTCGTCGTACTCCTTGCGCTTCTTGGCGTCCCCGAGGATGTCGTTCGCCTCGGAGATCTCCTTGAAGCGCTCCTCGGCCGAGGTGTCGCCCTTGTTGGCGTCCGGGTGGAACTCGCGTGCGAGCTTCCGGTACGCCTTCTTGATCTCGGCCTCGGTCGCGTCCTTCGGGACACCGAGGACCTTGTAGTAGTCCTTCTCGACGAAGTCCTTCGTGCTCATCCCCGGTGGCCCTCCTCTCGGTTCCCTACATGGTGGACGTCAGCCCTTGTCGGGGGCATCCGTGTCCTTGTCGGACGGCGTGTCGCCGTCGGCGGACTCGGACTTGCCCGCGGGTGCCGCGCCCGGCTGGGGCTCGGCGACCGCGACCCGCGCGGGGCGGATCGTCCGCTCGCCGATCCGGTAGCCCGGCTGCAGGATCGCCACGCAGGTGTCCTCGGTGACGTCCGGCGCGTACGAGTGCATCAGGGCCTCGTGGATCGTCGGGTCGAAGGGCTCGCCCTCCTTGCCGAACTGCTGCAACCCCATCTTGGCGGCGGCGCTCTCCAGCGATTCGGACACCGACTTGAAGCCACCGACCAGTTCGCCGTGCTCCCGAGCCCGACCGATGTCGTCCAGGGTCGGGAGGAGCTCCGTGAGGAGGGACGCGACCGCGATCTCCTTGACGGCGATCCGGTCCCGCTCCACGCGACGGCGGTAGTTCTGGTACTCGGCCTGGAGCCGCTGGAGGTCCGCGGTGCGCTCGGAGAGCGCCGTACGGGCCTGGTCCAGCTGCGCCAGCAGGGCCACGTCAGCTGCTGCGGAGTCCCCGGCCGGGGCCGCGGCCTCCTCCTCGGAGGAGGCCGCGGCCTTCGACTCGGCGGCGTCGTCGGGCGTGCCGTCGGCGGGGACTTCGGGCTTCTCGTCGAATCCCGGGGTCTCCTCCGGCATCAGGCAGCGCCACCCTTCGGCTTCTCGTCGTCGACGATCTCGGCGTCGACGACGTCGTCGTCGGCCTTGGCCTGACCGGCGTCACCGGCGGCGGCGCCGCCGGCGGCCTGGGAGGCCTGGGCGTCGGCGTAGATGGCCTGGCCGAGCTTCTGGCTGACCGCGGCGAGCTTCTCCGTCGCCGTGCGGATCTCGGCGGCGTCGTCGCCCTTGAGCTTGTCCTTCAGCTCGGTGACGGCCGTCTCGACCTCGGTCTTGACGTCGGCCGGGACCTTCTCCGCGTTGTCCGCGAGGAACTTCTCCGTCTGGTAGACGAGCTGCTCGCCCTGGTTGCGGGACTCGGCCGCCTCCTTGCGACGGGAGTCCTCGTCCGCGTACTGCTCCGCTTCCTGGCGCATGCGGTCGACCTCGTCCTTGGCGAGCGAGGAGCCGCCGGTGACGGTCATCTTCTGCTCCTTGCCCGTGCCGAGGTCCTTGGCCGTGACGTGCATGATGCCGTTCGCGTCGATGTCGAAGGAGACCTCGATCTGCGGGATGCCACGGGGCGCCGGCGGCAGGCCGGTCAGCTCGAACATGCCGAGCTTCTTGTTGTACGCCGCGATCTCGCGCTCGCCCTGGTAGACCTGGATCTGCACGGACGGCTGGTTGTCCTCGGCCGTCGTGAAGATCTCGGACCGCTTGGTCGGGATCGTGGTGTTGCGCTCGATGAGCTTGGTCATGATGCCGCCCTTGGTTTCGATACCGAGGGACAGCGGGGTCACGTCGAGGAGCAGGACGTCCTTGACCTCACCCTTGAGGACACCGGCCTGGAGGGTCGCGCCTAGGGCGACGACCTCGTCCGGGTTGACGCCCTTGTTCGCGTCCTGACCGCCGGTGAGCTCCTTGACCAGCTCGGCGACGGCCGGCATGCGGGTGGAGCCGCCGACCAGGACCACGTGGTCGATCTCGGACAGCTGGATGCCGGCGTCCTTGATGACGTTGTGGAACGGGTTCTTGCAGCGGTCCAGGAGGTCCGCGGTGAGCTGCTGGAACTGGGCGCGCGTGAGCTTCTCGTCCAGGTGCAGCGGGCCCTCGGCGGAAGCCGTGATGTAGGGCAGGTTGATCGAGGTCTCCGTGGAGGAGGACAGCTCGATCTTCGCCTTCTCGGCGGCCTCGCGCAGGCGCTGGAGCGCCATCTTGTCCTTGGACAGGTCGACGCCGTGACCGTTGGCGAACTGCTTCACCAGGTAGTCGACGACGCGCTGGTCCCAGTCGTCACCACCGAGGTGGTTGTCACCGTTGGTGGCCTTCACCTCGACGACGCCGTCACCGATCTCCAGGAGCGACACGTCGAAGGTGCCGCCACCGAGGTCGAAGACGAGAATGGTCTGGTCGTCCTTGTCGAGGCCGTAGGCCAGGGCGGCGGCGGTCGGCTCGTTGACGATGCGCAGGACGTTCAGACCCGCGATCTCACCGGCCTCCTTCGTCGCCTGACGCTCGGAGTCGTTGAAGTAGGCCGGGACGGTGATGACCGCGTCCGTGACCTTCTCACCCAGGTAGGCCTCGGCGTCGCGCTTCAGCTTCTGCAGGATGAAGGCGCTCATCTGCTGCGGGTTGAAGTCCTTGCCATCCAGGTTGATCTTCCAGTCAGTGCCCATGTGGCGCTTGACGGAACGGATGGTCCGGTCCACGTTCGTGACCGCCTGGCGCTTGGCCACCTCGCCGACGAGGACCTCGCCGTTCTTGGCGAAGGCGACGACGGACGGCGTGGTCCTGGCGCCCTCGGCGTTGGTGATGACGGTGGGCTCGCCGCCTTCGAGAACGCTGACGACGGAGTTGGTGGTGCCCAGGTCGATGCCGACCGCACGTGCCATTTTGATTCCTCCAGCTGACTTGAGTGGAACAGGCTCAAGAATGCCCCACCTTCGCCCGTCCGTCAACAGAGCTGAGCCGAGGCGACTCAACCTTTAGGCCTTCCTTACGCGCAACCCGGCAGCCGCAGGGCCGTGCGGGGGACCGCCGCCGCGCGGCGCGCCGGGCGTGCGCGGGCCGTCCGGCACCGTGCTGGCATGCCTCTGCTCCTCACGCTCCCGGCCCGCCGGTCGGCACGGTGGACCCTGCCCGCCGGGCCGCCCGCCAAGCGGGTGCTCGACCTCGCCGGCGCGACGGCACTACTGGCGGTGACCGTCGTCCCGCTCCTGCTGACCGCCGCCCTGCTGTACGCGGCCGGCCGCGCGGACGTCCTCGTACGCACCCCGGCCGTCGGACTCGGCGGCCGATCCTTTCGCACCTGGCGGCTGCGCACCGCGAACGCCGGGCCGATCGGCGCGGCGGTCCGACGGTGCGCGCTGGACGGGCTGCCGCAGCTGCTCAATGTGGTGCGGGGTGAGATGTCCCTGGTCGGGCCGCGTCCACAAGACGGTACGGACCGACCGGATCGACTTCTCGTACGTCCGGGTATGACCGGATTGTGGCAGGTCAGCGCGCGTTCCGACCTCCCCTGGGAGGAGATGGACCTGCTCGACCGGCACTATGTGGAGAGCCATTGGCTGGGGATGGATCTCGCGATCCTCGCGCAGACCCCTCGGGCGGCCTACCGACAGAGGCAAGCCTGAGCGACACAGATCACCGCACGCTCGTCTACATTGCGGCGCGGGGAATGGGTAACCTCAAGCCTTGACTCAATAAGTTACCGCTTAGTAAGTCCCGCCCGAGGAGCCCTCCCATGCAACTCGCCGCGATCATCGTGTCGCTGGTTCTGACCGTGGTCGGCGTCGCGCTGCTCGCCCGAGCCGTGGCGCAGATCTACCGCTTCGTGAGGCTCGGCCAGCCGGTACCGGCGGGCAGCCGCACGGACCGCCCGAAGGATCGAACGCTCACCCTGGTCAGGGAGTTCCTCGGCCACAGCCGGATGAACCGCTGGGGCATCGTCGGCTTCGCGCACTGGTTCGTCGCGATCGGCTTCCTGACGCTGCCGCCGACCCTCGCCCAGGCGTACGGCCAGCTCTTCCAGGCCGACTGGACGCTGCCGATCATCGGCGGCTTCCTGCCGTTCGAGATGTACATCGAGTTCATCGGCCTGATGACCGTCGTCGGCATCCTCGTGCTGATCGCGATCCGACTGCTCAGCCTGCCCTCGCGGGCCGGTCGCAAGTCGCGCTTCACCGGCTCGAAGGCCTGGCAGGCGTACTTCGTCGAGTACATCATCCTCACGATCGGCCTCGCGATCCTCGCGCTGCGCGGCCTTGAGGGCGCGATCCACCACGTGGACTCGTACGACCCGGCGTACTTCGTCTCGTACCCGCTGGTGCTGGCCTTCAAGGGGCTCTCGCTCGGCGCGCTGCAGAACGCCATCTACTTCACCGCGATGATCAAGATCGGCACCTCGCTGATCTGGATGATCGTCGTCAGCCTCAACACCAACATGGGTGTCGCCTGGCACCGCTTCCTCGGCTTCCCGAACATCTGGTTCAAGCGGAACGCCGACGGCGCCGTCGCGCTGGGCGCGCTGCAGCCGATGACCAGCGGTGGCAAGGAGATCGACTTCGAGGACCCGGGCGAGGACGACTCCTTCGGCGTCTCCCAGGTCGAGCAGTTCTCCTGGAAGGGCATCCTCGACTTCTCCACCTGCACCGAGTGCGGCCGCTGCCAGTCGCAGTGCCCCGCCTGGAACACCGGCAAGCCGCTCTCCCCGAAGCTCCTGATCATGTCGCTGCGCGACCACGCGCACGCCAAGGCCCCGTACCTGCTCGCGGGCGGCGGCAAGGACATGGAGGGCAACGAGAAGGCCACGGCCGAGCAGCTCGCCGGCGTCCCGGCCGCCGCCCTCGCGGAGGCCGAGCGTCCGCTGATCGGCACCGCCGAGGAGAACGGCGTCATCGACCCGGACGTGCTGTGGTCCTGCACGACCTGCGGTGCGTGCGTCGAGCAGTGCCCCGTCGACATCGAGCACATCGACCACATCGTCGACATGCGCCGCTACCAGGTGATGATCGAGAGCGCGTTCCCGTCCGAGGCGGGAACGATGCTCAAGAACCTGGAGAAGAAGGGCAACCCCTGGGGTCTGGCCAAGAAGCAGCGCGTCGAGTGGACGAAGGAGGTCGACTTCGAGGTCCCGATCATCGGGAAGGACGCGGAGGACCTCTCCGAGTTCGACTACCTGTACTGGGTCGGCTGCGCGGGCGCGCTGGAGGACCGGGCGAAGAAGACCACGAAGGCCTTCGCCGAGCTGCTGAACATCGCGGGCGTCAAGTTCGCGATCATGGGCGGCGACGAGAAGTGCACCGGTGACTCCCCCCGCCGCCTGGGCAACGAGCCGCTGTTCCAGCAGCTCGGCCAGGAGAACGTCGCGATGCTGAACATGGCGTTCGGCGAGGACGACGACGACCCGTCGACGAAGAAGCCGAAGTCGGCGAAGCGGATCGTCTCGACCTGCCCGCACTGCTTCAACACCATCGCGAACGAGTACCCCCAGCTCGGCGGCGAGTACGAGGTCATCCACCACACGCAGCTGCTCCAGCACCTGATCGACGAGGGCCGGCTCACGCCGGTGACCCCGGTCGACGGCCTGGTCACGTACCACGACCCCTGCTACCTGGGCCGCCACAACAAGGTCTACACGCCGCCGCGCGAGATCATGTCGTCGGTGCCGGGCCTGCGGCAGCAGGAGATGCACCGCCACAAGGAGCGGGGCTTCTGCTGCGGCGCGGGTGGCGCGCGCATGTGGATGGAGGAGCGGATCGGCAAGCGCATCAACAACGAGCGCGTCGACGAGGCCCTGTCCCTGAACCCGGACATCGTCTCCACCGCCTGCCCGTTCTGCCTGGTGATGCTGACCGACTCGGTCAACGGCAAGAAGAACGACGGCCAGGCCAAGGAATCCGTCCAGGTCGTCGACGTGGCGCAGTTGCTGCTGGAGTCGGTCAAGGCCCCGGAGCCGACGGCGGAGGAACTCGCCGAGGCCGAGGCGCTGGCCGCGCGGGAGGCGGAGGCGGCGGAGGCCGCGGCTGCTGCTGCTGCTGCTGAGAAGGCTGAGGCCGAGGCGAAGGCGAAGGCCGAGGCGGAGGCGGAAGCCAAGGCGAAGGCTGCTGCGGACGCGGAGGCCGAAGCTGCGGCGAAGGCGGAAGTTGCGGCGGAGCCCGCTGAGGTGGCTCCCGCTGCCGAGGCGAAGGCCGAGGCAGAGCCTGCGGCGGAAGCTGCGGCGGAGCCCGAAGCTGGGGCGGCTCCCGCTGCCCAGGCCGAGGACGCGCGCGCTGCCGATCCGGAAGGCACGGACGTGGTCCGGGCCGAGGCCGCCACGGACGCAGCCGAGCCCGTCGCGAAGGCGGAGACGAAGGCCGCGGCCGAGGCCGAGCCTGCCGACAAGGCGGCGGCGGTCGAGCCCGCGGACACGGCCAAGCCCGCCGAGGCGGCGGCCAAGGACGAGGCCAAGCCCGCCGACGAGGCGGAGGTCAAGCCCGAGGACGAGGCCAAGCCCAACGAGGCCAAACCCAACGAGGCGGCGGAAGCCACGACCGAGGGTGACGCCAAGCGCGCGGACGAGGCGGAAGCCGAGCCCGAAGGTGACGCCAAGCCCGCCGACGAGGCGGAAGCCGAGGCCGCGGGCGACGCGGTCAAGGGCGAGGCGGGGGCCACGGGCGGCAAGTAGGCCCCGGGCCCACGGCGCGCGGGTGCAGCGCCGCACGACACGCGAACGGCCGGTCCCCCCTCGGGGACCGGCCGTTCGCGTGCGTCGTCGTGCAGGGCGGGGCGGGGGCGGTCAGCCGCGGCCGCGGCCGCGCCGCAGCATCGCGAAGCCCAGGCTGGCCGCGCCCATCGCGGCCATGCCGCCGCCGGCCGCCACCAGCGCCGGGGTGTCGCCCTTGTGGGCGACTCCCTCCGCGCCGACCCGCGCGCCGTCCTTGGACGCGGTCCGCTCGGAGGACGTCGTCCCGGCGGGCTTGACCACCGGCGCCGTGGTCGGGGTCGGAGCAGTGACGACGTCGGCGGGAGTGCCCGGCTTCGCCTTCTCCACCGTGTACGTCTCGATCAGCTTGCCGGTGCCGAAGTCGTAGACCCAACTGTCGCCGCCGCTCCGGCCGTCGATGGCGACGAACTTGAGCCGCTTGCCGTCCTGGACCAGCTTGTACGTCCAGCCGTCGTGCAGCGCGTTCGGGTGCTTCAGGTCGATCGTGCCCAGCGGGCGCCCGTGCGGCGTGAAGAGCTCCACGCGCTTGCCCTGGGGGCCGGACGCGTGGCCGTGGCCGTCGACGAGCCGCGCGATCCGCCCGTCGGGCAGGGTGACGCGGATCCGGGTCTCCTTCTTGACGTTCGGCCTCGGCTTCACGACCGACTTCTCGACCGGCTTCTCGACGGGCTTCTGGACCGGCTTGCCGCCGCCCTCGACCCACGAGGTCACCCGGCCGTTCCCGTGCAAGGTGATGTGGAGACCGCCGCAGGTGGCGTTCGTCGACCGGCCGTTCTCGGCGGCCAGGCTGCCCGCCTTCCGACCGCCGGCGAATATTTCGGCCTCGAAGCGGTCGTCGCCGACCCGGTAGACCTTCGCGACGGATCCGTCGGCCAGCTTCACGGTGGTGACGTAGCCGCGCGCCGCGACCGGCGGCGTCGTGGACTGCGTGACGGGCGGCACAACGGGCGGCGTGACCGGCGGGGTGACCGGCGGCGGCGCCGTCGGGTCCACGGCCGGCCGCTCGATCCCGGACAGCGCCTCGGCCCCCGGAGCCGTCGCGGAGTCCGCGAAGGCGGATCCGACGGGCACCGCCAGCACGGCGGCGGCTCCCGTCAGGACGGCGGCGGTACGAAGGGTGCTGCGACGGGTGCTGCGCATGGTGCGGGCTCTTTCCTGCTCGTTCGTGACTCCGTTGCGACGACACCGACGAAGCTACGGGCCCGATACATAGGCATTCCGTCGGGAAGGTAACGAACCACCGCAGACTGCCGCACAGCCGCGTAAAACACCCACCCGGGCGTCCCCTAGGGGATGTCACAGCTCAGCCGCAAAGGCCACGTGTTCGGGCGGCCCGGCCACCGACGGTCCGCCGAGCAGGTACTTTCGATCACGTGGCTGGATTCAGGATCGGACGCGGCCGGGACAACAACCGCACCCCGCAACAACCCCCGCAACCCCCGCGGCAGCAGCCGTACGGTCAGCAGCAGCGCCAAGCGCCGCAGGCACCGTACGGTCAGCAGCCCTACCCTCCCGCCGGTCCACCCCCGCAGCAGCAGTGGCCCCAGCAGGGTGCCGCCGGGGGGCATCACGGCGAGCCGGAGTACTTCGACCCGTACGGCCAGCAGCAGCAGGCCCCGTACGCGGCCCCGCACGAGCCCTCGTACGCGAACAACCCGGGGCACACCCAGGCCTTCGTCTTCGGCGAGGACCCGTACAACCAGGGCCCGACCTACCAGGCGGGTTCGGCGGCCGCCGCGCCCGCGGGGCCCCGACTGCACTGGAAGGAGCTCCTGCGCGGCATCGTGATGCGGCCGGGGCCGACCTTCTTCCAGATGCGGGACTACGCCGTCTGGGGTCCGGCGCTGGTCGTCACCTTCCTCTACGGCATGCTCGCGGTCTTCGGCTTCGACAAGGCCCGCGAGGACGCCATCAAGGCGACCCTCACGCAAGCGATCCCGATCGTCCTGACCACGGGGCTGGCCTTCGTCATCTGCGGCCTCATCCTCGGCGCGGTCACCCACACGCTGGCCCGCCAGCTGGGCGGCGACGGGGCCTGGCAGCCGACCGTCGGACTGTCGATGCTGGTCATGACGATCACGGACGCCCCGCGCCTGCTGGTCGCGGTGTTCCTGGGCGGCGACAACATGTTCGTGCAGGTGCTGGGGTGGGTCACCTGGCTCGCGGCCGGCGCGCTCTTCACCTCGCTGATCAGCAAGTCGCACGACCTGCCCTGGCAGAAGGCACTCGGCGCCTCCGCCATCCAACTGGTCGCCCTGCTGTCGATCATCAAGCTGGGCACCCTCTGACCCGCTGACCGCACGTACGACGAGGGGCCCGCCGCGCGGTCAGCGCGGCGGGCCCCTCGTCGTACGTCTCGCCTCAGGCGTCGAGGACCTGGCCCTCGCGCTTGACCACGGGCGGCTCGACCGACCAGGGGAAGTTGATCCACTCGTCGGTCTTCTTCCACACGTACTCGCACTTCACGAGGGAGTGGGACTTCTCGTAGATCACGGCCGACCGGACCTCGGCGACGTGGCCGAGGCAGAAGTCGTGGACCAGCTTGAGCGTCTTGCCGGTGTCGGCGACGTCGTCGGCGATCAGGACCTTCTTGTCCGTGAAGTCGATCGCCTCGGGCACCGGCGCCAGCATGACCGGCATCTCCAGCGTCGTGCCGACGCCGGTGTAGAACTCCACGTTGACGAGGTGGATGTTCTTGCAGTCGAGCGCGTACGCCAGACCACCCGCGACGAAGACCCCGCCGCGGGCGATGCTCAGGATGATGTCGGGCTCGTAGCCGTCGTCGGCGATGGTCTGCGCGAGCTCGCGCACGGCGCGTCCGAACCCCTCGTAGTCGAGGTTCTCGCGTACTCCGTCAGTCATGCGTCGTGCCTCACCTGGGTGCGGTGGAAGTTCTGGAAGGAGCGCGAAGCGGTCGGCCCGCGCTGCCCCTGGTAACGGGACCCGTACCGCTCACTGCCGTACGGGAACTCCGCCGGCGAGCTGAGCCGGAACAGGCAGAGCTGCCCGATCTTCATGCCCGGCCACAGCTTGATCGGCAGGGTGGCGAGGTTCGACAGCTCCAGGGTGACGTGCCCCGAGAAACCGGGGTCGATGAACCCGGCGGTCGAATGCGTCACCAGACCCAGCCGGCCGAGGCTCGACTTCCCCTCCAACCGGGAGGCGATGTCCTCGGGCAGCGAGATGACCTCGTACGTCGACGCGAGCACGAACTCGCCCGGGTGGAGGATGAACGCCTCGTCCCCCTCCGGCTCGACCATGCGGGTCAGATCGGGCTGCTCGACGGCTGGGTCGATGTGGGCGTAACGGTGGTTCTCGAAGACCCGGAAGAACCGGTCGAGACGCACATCGATGCTGGAGGGCTGCACCATCGACTCGTCGAAGGGGTCAATGCGAACCCGTCCGCTGTCGATCTCGGCCCGGATGTCTTTGTCGGAGAGAAGCACGTCCCGAGGATACGCAGAGCGCCCGGGCCACCCCCAATCGAGAGCGAACCCGCGCGCCCCGCCCGGACTCCCGGCCGGCCCCGGACTTCCCGGCGCTCGGCGCGTCAGCGCTTGGCGCCGCCCACGGGCACCGCGTGCCTCAGCCGCGCGCACCGCGGACACCTCAGCAACCGCCCGGGCCCGATCCGACCGGCACCGAGGTGCTGGAGCGGAAACGAGGCGGTACTGAAAACGTGCCCTTCGGCACAACGGACGACGGTGTGCTCCATCGAGTCCCTTTCCCCAACGAGCCGTACTGCGATGAATCGCCACATTAAGGGATGTTCGGGACGCGCTCCAGCCGCCACTCCAACCACCGGACCGCGCCCTAGGCTACGCCCCAACTCCCGCGCCCACGCGCCCTGCAGCACTCGCCGACGCACCACCGCCCCCGCGGGCGAATTCACCGCGGGTCGATCATGAGGTACAGTGTGCAACGGTACGGATCCAGGCAACTGGTCCATATTGCGGATGTAGTTTAATGGTAGAACATGAGCTTCCCAAGCTTATAGCGCGGGTTCGATTCCCGTCATCCGCTCCACCGCAAAGCCCCAGGTCAGCGACCTGGGGCTTTGTTTGTTGCCCAGACCTCTCGGGGCACGCACGCCATGCACGTGCCCCAACTGCGACAACAGGGTGCCGGGTTGCCCGCTGGTGCTGGGCAGTAAGGGGGCATGCCCGATCGTCGGCTCGCTCAGTCGGCGCCTCCCCCTGGCCGGCTCCGGGAAGCATGCCGAGCTGCCGCATCTGCGAGAAGATGTCGACGACCCCCCAGATCTCGGCGATCGTGCCGCCTGCGAAGCGGAAGATGAAGATCTCGTTGTAGGCCACGGATCTTCCGGTCGGCGGAAGGCCCCTGTACTCGCCTCGGTGGGTCCCGGTGACGGTGTTCCTGAAGACGATCCTGTCCCCCTCGGTGATCACGTCCTCGACCCTGACGTGAAGGTCGGGGAACGCCCGAAGGAGCACCTCCCACACTTGCTTGAGTGCCTGCGCCCCATCACACCTGTCGGTATCGGCGCGTGGAACAGCACGTCCGGTTCGACGACCTCGTCGATCGTCTTCGAGATGACCCCCAGATCGCCGCTGTTCACGGCATCGTGGAAACGGCCGAACGTCACCCTGTCGTCCCCTTGCGCCCCGATGCTCACAGCGCGGCCACTGCCACCGGCTCTTCGGCCTGCCCAGCCTGCTTGGCCTGGAGCAGTCGCTGTCGCGTGGCGCCTCCCGAGACGCGGTGCAGGCGGTACGCGCCGGGCTTGCCCGCCTCGTCGGCCAGGTGCTTGACGACGCCCGTGCACACCGCCTCCTTGAGCTTCGCGCCCAGGCGGCCGTCGATGTTGAACCACACCGCGACGTCGGCCCGATTGGCGAACTGGAAGATGCCGTCTGCCCGGCCCAGGCTGATGCACTGGGCGGCGAAGGACTGGTTGAGGGTCTCGGGCCGCTCACCCGCGATCCGGGCCAGCACCGTGTCGGCGGCGCGCGCGCCCATCGGCATCGCGGCCTGGCAACTCATCCGCAGCGGCAGGCCCGACGGCGCCGCCGAGTCCCCGGCGGCGATGATGCGTACGTCGTCCACGCTTGTCAGCGTCTCGTCCGTGAGCAGCCGGCCCAGGGCGTCGGCGCTCAGCCCACTGCGCACGGCCAGGTCCGGTACGCCGAAGCCGACGGTCCAGATGGTCACCTCGCTCGACAGCGTGCGGCCGTCGGCGAGCCGTACGGCGTCGCGGGTCACGGCCGTCACCTTCGCGCCGGGGCCGTCGAGGACGGTCACCCCGAGTTTGGCCAGCCGCTTGGCGACCGAGCGCCGGCCCCGGGGGTGCAGGTACGGGCCGAGCACCCCGCCGCACACCAGCGTCACGGCGCGGCCCGCCTCCGAAAGCTCGGCGGCGGTCTCGATGCCGGTCGGGCCGGCTCCGACGACCGTCACCGCGGCCGTCGCGGGCGCGGCGTCGAGGACCGGCCGCAGCCGCCCGGCCTCCTCGAAGGTGCCGATGGGATAGGCGAACTCGGCCGCCCCGGGCACGCTCGGGTCGGCGCTGCCACTGCCCACCGCGTAGACCAGATAGTCGTAGCCGACCGTGCCGCCGCCCGCCAGCTCCACGGCACGCCCGGCCGAGTCGATCCGGGTCACGCTGTCGACCACCAGCCGTACGCCCTCAGCCAGGACCTCCCGGTAGCCGACGACCGCCGTGTCGGTCCCGCCCACCAGCTGGTGGAGGCGGATGCGGTGGACGAAGTCCGGGCGCGGATTGACCAGCGTCACCGTCACGTCACCGCGCTGCGTCAGACGGTTGGCCGCCATGACGCCCGCGTACCCTCCGCCGATCACGACCACATCGGTGTTCTCGTTCATGGTGCGTCCTCCGCTTCAAGGGGGTTCGGCCTCAAGACACCGACGCCCCGGTTCCTGTGACAGGTACGGCTGTGTGACCTGCCCCACCATCAAGTACACGATTGTGCGGTCACTGCACACCTGTGCAGCGACTGCATGAAGATATACTTACTCCCTGAGGGGGCGTCAAGACCCCAGCGACCCGATCCGGGAGCGAGAGGCCACGATGACCAGTGACGATCCGGTCCGCCGCGGCGGTCGTGAAGCGCAGCGCCGCCGCACCCGCAAGGCGATCGTCGACGCGGCGGTCCGGCTGAGCGCCGACGGAGCGACGCCGTCCATCGACGAGATCGCGGCCGCCGCCGACGTGTCGCGGCGCACGGTCTACGCGTACTTCCCGAGCCTCGACCACCTGCTGATCGACGCGACCGCCGGCGCGCTCAACGAGCCCCCGGTCGAGGAAGCGCTGAACGACCCCGCACTGGCCGGCGACCCCGCGGGCCGGGTGGACGCCCTCATAAGGACGCTGTTGAAGTACTCACCGCAGTCGCTTCCCCTCGGCCGCCGACTGATCCGCCTGACCGTCGATCAACCGGCAGGCGAGACTCCGGAGCCGACCGGGCCGCGCCGCGGCCCCCGCCGGATCCAGTGGCTGGAGCAGGCCTGCGAACCGCTCCGCGACACCCTGAGCCAGGAGTCGTACCAGCGGCTGATCTCGGCCCTGACCATCGTGGTCGGCTGGGAGGCGCAGATCGCCCTGCGCGACGTCCGCGGTCTTGGCCCGGAGGCCGAGGAGGAGGCCATCACCTGGGCGGCGCGCGCCCTGGTGGAGGCAGCGATCAGGGAACACGAGGCGGACAGCCCGTAAGACGACGGGTCCCCACGCCGGCCGGCACCGACAGCGGACCTCGCGGAGAGCAACTGCTACTACGGACTTCGAGGGGCAGGTTCCCGTCCCCGCATGAGGGGTCGTCCCACAACGTGCCAGTCGGGACGGTGAACAGCGGTCAGCAAGGGGGCCGACGAGGCAGTCAGGCCGAAACCGATGCCGACCGTTTCCGCAGGTCAGAGCCCATTTCCATGCTCAGGCACCGGGTGATGCGCCGACGGCATCCGCTCGATAGCGGTCCAAGCCGCCCTCCAGGGCATGCGCGTCCGCCTGCGCCGGTACAGCGGAGTGCCGGAGGCCCAAGAACTCCGAGAGCGCGCGGCTCGCGTTTCGGAGTGACCAGGAGGGACCCGGGCGAACCCCACGTTCACTGAGGTGCTCGGCAGGGGTCTCGAAGGCCCTGCCGTTTGAGCGCTGCAAGGACGACGCGCGGGCGGATGAGTGTGGTGGGCGGATCGCTCAGGCCCGCCACCCGGATCAGGGCGTCCGTGGCAGCTGAGTCGTGTGGTGCCGCACCGTGCAGCCGGGTCACGTATGCGTTGCCCAGACGGGCGGCGAGAGCGCGCACTCCCTTACCTCCGGTGTGCTGCAAATCTCTCGTGGTCGACAGAAACCACGGGCGGTTGATGATCCTGCCGACGTCGCGCACGAAAGCCTGCGAGCTCGGGTCGGTGCCGCGGCCGAGATGGGCTCGCAGGGCCATGACTTCCATCGCGGCCACGGTCATGCCCTGGCTGTAGCTGGGGTTGAGGCTGCACACGGCGTCGCCGAGCACGAGCAGCCGCTCGGGGAAACGGGACAGCCGCTCGTAGCGTCTGCGTACGCTCGCCGGAACGTGGAAGGCGATCGGATCCGTCAGCGGTGTAGCACCGCGAATGCGTTCGTACACCTCGGCGGTGGGCAGAGACCTGCAGAACTCGAGGTATCCGTCCGGGTCGACGGGCGGATGATCACCGAGGATCCCCGTGAGGGACAGGTAGTAGGTGTCGTCGCCGGCGCGGCCGAAGACCGCCCCCCGCGGGTTGGTGCGTGAGGCCAGACACGTAAGGAACTGGGCGCCGTTGAGGGACTTCGAGCTGCGGTACAGGCGCGTGACGTAGGCGAGGCCGATGGCCATGCGGTCCTCGGGCGGCCGTTCGTAGCCCAACTGCTCCAGCCACACGGGCGTGCGCGACCCACGGCCGCAGGTGTCGACGACGAGGTCGGCGCCGAGGCTGAATTCGTCAACGGCCTCTGCGGCTGCTGACCGCAGTCGGACACCGGTCACGCGACCTCGGCACGGGGTGGCCTCCAGTCCGGTCAGCTCGGTCCGCTCCAGGAAGGTGACGCCCGGCCGCGCGACCACCTTGCCGCGGATGTAGTCCTCGAGCACGGGGCGCTGCGTGGTCACCGTCGGCAGACCGGTGCGGGCGGCGCGGAACCGTTCGCCGTTGAAGTACCAGTGCTGCTCGCCCAGGTCTCCCATCGGGAACCGCGCACGTCGCATCTCGTCGAGGATGCCGGGAAACAGTTCCTCGAGGATCATGCAGCCGCGGGCGTGCAGGCCGTGGGCGTGACCCGCATGAGGGGTTCCGCGCCGCGGGTCCCGTACGCCGACGACCTTGTCGCGTTCGACGACGATGACCTCGCGGTAGAAGTCGGACAGCACTCTGGCCGCGAGCGTGCCGCTGATGCTGCCGCCGACCACGACGGCCCGGTCGCCGACCGGGCCGTTCATGACGGGTGTCCGACGATCAGCGCGGCGGCGAGGCCCACGGAGCCGAGGTCGATGGAGAGCAGCACCAGGAACCGGGCCGTACGCAATCTCCGCCCGTACACCCCGTACCAGAGTTGGATCAGGTGCAGGACGACGACCGGAGCGGCGAACACGAGCGTGCCGGGCCTCAGCCGCGTCGCGCCGAACAGCACCGCCAGCAGCACCGCGTGCACCGCCACCAGCATGTGGAGAGCGACGGCGAACCACAGCGGGGGCAGTATGACGGCGAGGGTTTTGCGGCCCACGGCTGCGTCGCCGGACCTGTCGGAGGCGTTGCCGTACGACACGACCAGGAGCAGCCACAGTCCGAACAGCGCGCCCACCAGCAGGGCCTCGCGGCTGACCGTGCCGGCGACGATCCAGTAGGGCGTGATCACCGTCCAGGCACCGGTGACCAGGATCGCCGATTCAAGCCCCAACGGCCGGTAGCTGAGCTTGATGCCGCACGAGTACTGGACGCCCAGGACCTGTACGGCGAACGCGACCGCGATCACCGGCGCGGGTACCCGCCAGTCCAGAATGCCCGCCCCCACCGGGATGGCGAGGACGCCGACGGTCCCGGTGACGAGGGCGAATCCAACGGCCTGGGGCAGGGACAGCTCACCCGTGATCAGAGGTTTCCTGACCCTCGTCACCCGAGGTCTGCCCCGGTAGTTGTGCTCGTCGCTGCCGTCCAAGTACCCGGTGACGTCGTCAGCGGCCGACGCACTCCACTGCACTGCCAGGGTGCCGACCAGCACACAGGCCAGGGCGAACAAGTCCTCTCGGCTCGCGTCGCTGAGGAAGCCCTCCGATCGCAGGAGCAGCAGCCCCAGGGCCCAGCCGTAGATGTAGTGGTACATCCGTGCCTTGCCGAGCCTGAGGTAGCTGACGATCCCCGGCCGGGCACGGATCGACGTGGCGACCGGGGGTGCGTACACGGGGATCACGCGGCCTTCGAGCCGCTGGACCGCGTCACCTCGAGCAGCTGGAACGTGACGGGGGCACCTCCCGCGTGGCGGGTCGCCCGCCGACGTTCGGTGATCCGCGCACCGGATGCAGCGACCAGCTCGGTCAGCCGGCCCGCGTCGCCGAGGCTGTTGAAACCCAGGAACATCCGGCCCCCGGACGTCAGTCGCCCCAGCCCCTCACGGAGATACCGGTCGTGCGCGGCGTAGCTGCGGTCGAAGATCGCGCGCTGTACCCCGCGGGTGTAGACGAAATCGTCCGGAGCGAAGATGACATTGGAGTTCCAGAACACCAGGTCGAACTTCTCGTCGGCGGCCACAGCACTGTAGAGGTCGCTTCGCAGGACCCGCAGGCGATCGCGCACTCCATGGCGGGCCGCGTTGAGCTCGGTGTTTCGCACCGCTGTCGGATTGATGTCAACCGCTGTGACCCGTGAGCACCCCTGCAACGCGGCCACCACAGCCGTCACCCCGGCACCGCAGCCCACTTCCAGGAAGGTTCCACCCACGGGAAACGGCAGCCATTCGGTGAACAGCACAGTTGACGCGGTGTGGGTCGGAGCGAATACCTGGGGAAGAAGCTGCCACTGAAGCCCTGCCATCTCGAACTGCCGGGGCCGCGTTTCTTCGCCGTGCAGCTCCACCATCTGCAGGCCGATCCGAAATGCATTGTCACTCGCCGTCGGCAGGACGGCAGAATCGATTAGAGAATGCGTCACCAAATATCCTTCTCATGTGATCACGCAGCGAAGCCTGCCGTAAGAGGCTGGCCGTGACCCTACGCGCCAACGGAGCGACGGTCCGCAGCACTGCCGCTCCGCACGCCGGGCGCCACTCATGGCAACTTCCGCCGACCGGGTGATCATCGACCCTTGTCGGACCCCTCCGCCCGTCGGCACGGGACACGCCGCCGACCGGCTGCGTCACACCCGAACGAATGACACGACCGCGCGTCGCCCCCCACCAACGAGCCCGCCCATCATCACGTCACGTGAACAACCGGCTGTAGTACCGGACGGCGCCCACCGACGGGCACCCCGTTACCGAGAGCGTTCGAGCAGGCCGATCCGGAAGCAGATGTCCCGAGCACCCGAATGTTGAATACCGGTCCCCTCGAAACCAATTCACCCATTCGACCCCCCAGATTGAAGCTTCGATCTCCTAGGGTGATCACCACCCCCATTCAACGATCGGAGTCCCCTTGCGTCGCCGTTATGCAATTTCTTTGGCCTGCGCCCTACTCACGGTGAGTGCGGCCTCATATGCCCTTGCCGCCGACGTACGGGCCGGCAGCGTCACGGGCGGGACCGTCGACTGCTTCCCCACCGGGGCCCTGACCGCTGTACTCAACGAACGGGGCATGAGCGTCGAGGCCGCGGCCCCCGCCGACGCCCTTCCCGGCGGTGGCGTCCGCTTCGACAAGGTGTCCGGTTCGATGAGCTCGACCTTCCAAGGCAAGCTGGACATGGAGGGCGGCATCTCCCTGGTCGGCAAGGACGGGACTCGGCTCGACGTACTGAAGCCGTCCGGCGAAACCCCGCTAGGTGCTCTGAGCGCGACACCGCAAACGACACGGCCAGGGCAGGCGCCGCAGACGGGAGCACGAGCCGAGGTCGCATACCCCCTGGTGCCCGGAAGCGTCAGTGGCCGTCCCACGAGCCTGACCACTTTCGAGGTCACGGTGGGATCCACGAACTTCGCACTGAAGGAGGCCGGTGCCGCACGTATCAACGATGCCTTCGGTACCACCCTCACGAAGGATGCCACGTTCATGAATTGCACAGCCGTCCTCCAGGGCCGCTTGGGCTGACGCATAACCCATCGAGAACGCCCTGGAGCGGGATTCGTCCACGCACGATGACACCCGCAAGGGCACCCGGACCGACGGACGAATGCTCCCGAGGCTCCCACGGCGCGCCGCCGCTCATCTTTCGCCGGATGCCCATGCCTCGGTGTAGTGGTGGCGCGCCGATCGCCGTACCAGCGCGGACGACAGCACGCCCCCGCTACAACCCCTGGCCTGGGCAGTCCTCCTCCGCCACTCTGAACAGCAGAACAAGTCGCCACCCTCTCGCCCGAAATAGCGGACCCCATGCCCCCCGCCCGTTTGCCGCCCCGCCGAAGTCCCGTTGCGACGCGCACGTGCCGCACCCGGACTCCGACAGCGCCGGAGCCGTGGAAGCCGTCCTGACCACATGGCTCTACGGCCGCCTGGCCGACGCGAAATCCCTCAACCCGGTGTTCTGCGACGAGGTGGCCCGTCTCCTGGCCGTCTTCGTACTGCGTGGCGGCAAGCGTCTGCGCGCCTTCATTCTCCTGGTGGGGATGGCGCGCCGCGGGCCGATCCGCCGAATACCCGGGTGCCCGGTCCGACCGTAAGCCGGCTGGGGACGACGTCCGTGAGGGCAAGCCCACCTACCTCGCCGCAATCGCCCTGCAACTCGCCGAACGCACCGGGAGCCACCATGCGCCACGCGTTCTCCGACGTTCACTCGGGAGGACTGCGTATCGGCACGCCCGCTCCGGGTACCCGGGCCGCCTCCGCGACAACGACTTCGCGTTCGTTGTCGGACAGGACTTCGCCACCGCGAGGAGCGCTCCAGCGGTCCGCCACGTCGGGACCCGTCCTCGATACGCCCCCGACCAGCCAACTTCGCTGCCACCTCCCGCAGCGGGCGGCCAGCACCCAAAAAACGCTGCGGTCAGGGGGAATCAATATCTGTCGCCGCAACCTAAGGATTTAATGGATCCAGCGGGGAGGGTTTCTACCGCAACGCGGCGGCCGCAAATATTCCACGCACACGGGCCGCTGCAGCGTGCTACTGTCGATCTCGGTTGCAGTTTTGGTACCCAAGAACTTCAAGTGCCTCCAGACCGGAATTCATTCCACTGGAAGCGCTTTGTATTTCCCGGCTCTTTTGCCGGGCGGGGCATCATCGCGGCGACACGGCGTCCGCACAGTGCAGTCGCCGATGCATTGCCCCAAAGGAGATATGACATGGCTGCTGGTACCGTCAAGTGGTTCAACGCGGAAAAGGGTTTCGGCTTCATTGAGCAGGACGGTGGCGGCCCTGACGTGTTCGCCCACTACTCGAACATCGCCGCCCAGGGCTTCCGCGAGCTGAACGAGGGCCAGAAGGTCACCTTCGACATCGCGCAGGGCCAGAAGGGCCCGACGGCCGAGAACATCGTTCCCGCCTGACGCTGACACGCATTCTGCAGCTGGGGCCCGCATCCCTCGGGGTGCGGGCCCCAGCTGCACGCATTTCCCGCGGTGAGTTCACCCGCGGTATCGATCATGGAGACACTCGGCCGACCGGCCCTTTCGGAGCCGAACCCGAGTTGATTGTTTTTGGTTGTCGCGCCCGTCTGGCGCCACCTTTTTTCAGCGTCTGAGCCGTACAGATTCCTGTCCGCCAGATCCGCTTTCGCATCAAATTCGGCCCGTTCTCGCAATTCCCTGCGCCGCTCCTACGCTGCGGGAATTCCTTGATACGTGCCGCATCAAGGAAGGTTCCGCATGAACCCCACACGTACGAACGAGCGCTCCTCCCGCACCCGCAGCCGCACCGGCGGCCCCGCTTTCGGCTCCGGCGCCGGCTCCGGTTCGAGCCGGGGCAGCAGCCGCTTCGGCTCTTCGCCCCAGAGCCGCTCCGGAGCTCCGACCCGCTCCGGTGGTCCGAGCCGCTCCGGTGGTCCGAGCCGCTCGGGCGGCTATGGTCGTCGGCCCGCCGCGATCCAGGGCGAGTTCGCCCCGCCGAAGACGATCACCCCCGCGCTGCCCGCCGTCGAGGCCTTCGCCGACCTCGCCATGCCGGCCCCGCTGCTCGCCACGCTCGGACGTGAGGGCATGGCCACGCCGTTCCCGATCCAGGCCGCCACGCTCCCCAATACCCTCGTGGGCCGCGACGTTCTCGGCCGTGGCCGTACCGGCTCCGGCAAGACCCTGGCCTTCGGCCTCGCGCTGCTGGCCCGTACGGCCGGCCAGAGCGCCGAGTCGGGTCAGCCGCTCGCACTGGTCCTCGTACCGACGCGCGAACTCGCCCAGCAGGTGACGGCCGCGCTCGCCCCCTACGCCCGGGCGGTCAAGCTGCGCCTGGCCACCGTGGTGGGCGGCATGCCCATCTACCGGCAGGCACAGGCGCTGCGCGCCGGGGCCGAAGTGGTCGTCGCCACGCCCGGCCGGCTCAAGGACCTCATCGACCGCGGCGACTGCCGGCTGAACCAGGTCGCGATCACCGTGCTCGACGAGGCCGACCAGATGGCCGACATGGGCTTCATGCCGCAGGTCACCGCCCTGCTGGACCAGGTGCGGCCCGAGGGCCAGCGGATGCTGTTCTCCGCCACCCTCGACCGGAACGTCGACCTGCTGGTGCGCCGCTACCTGACCGACCCCGTCGTGCACTCCGTCGACCCCTCGCAGGGCGCGGTCACCACGATGGAACACCACGTCCTGCACGTCCAGAACTTCGACAAGCAGGCCGCCACGACCGAGATCGCCGCCCGCGAGGGCCGCGTGATCATGTTCCTGGACACCAAGCACGCCGTGGACAGGCTCACCGAGCACCTGTTGAGCAGCGGAGTCCGCGCCGCGGCCCTGCACGGCGGAAAGTCCCAGCCCCAGCGCACCCGTACCCTCACGCAGTTCAAGAGCGGGCACGTCAGCGTCCTCGTGGCCACGAACGTCGCGGCCCGCGGCATCCACGTCGACAACCTCGACCTCGTCGTGAACGTGGACCCGCCGACCGACCCCAAGGACTACCTGCACCGCGGCGGCCGCACCGCCCGCGCCGGCGAGTCCGGCAGCGTCGTCACCCTGGTGCTGCCCAACCAGCGCCGCGAGATGGCACGCCTGATGACGGCCGCCGGCATCAGCCCGCAGACCGCCCAGGTCCACTCGGGCGACGAGGCCCTGACCCGCATCACCGGCGCCCAGGCACCCTCCGGCATTCCGGTCACCATCACCGCACCGGTGTCCGAGCGGCCCAAGCGCGGCACGGCCTCCCGCGGCCGGCGCGGGCCCGCCTCGGCTGCACGGCGCGCGAGCGCGCGGCAGTCCGCCTTCGATGCGGCGGCCTGAGCACAACTTGATCAGGAAACTGACCCATCTCTGCAGGAGGCAGATCTTGTCGCTGGTCCAGATGCAGCCCCGCCCGGCGCATGCCGATGTTCATGCCGACCTCGTCCTCCGGACGGTGGACGACGCCATGGAAGCGGCCGGTCCGCAGGTTTGCGACGACATGACCGTCGAGGTGGCCCTGGCCGTCATGGCCGGCTCCCGCGCGGACCATCTGCTCATCTGCGACGAGGACGGCCTCTGCACCGGCCTGATCACGCGGGAGCAGTTCCGTGCCATCCGCGACAGCGCCGCGTACACCGACCGGCTCCGGCTGCGCGATGTTCTCGGCGACCGCGGTCCGTTCGCCTCACCCGTGACCACGATGGCCGAGGCCGAGCACGCGATGCGCTACCGCCGGCTCGACGCCCTGCCCGTGGTCGCCGAACAGGGCGGCGCCCTGGGCGTCCTCGTCCTCGCACGCTGAAATCACCGCACCGTGGTCGGACCGTTCTCCCCTTCTCCCTGTGAGGCATCATGCGCTGTGTCATCGCCCGCTTCCCGTTCGACCTGACCAAGAGCGGTGTCCTGGAGTCCATGAAGGGCATCAAGCCGGAGCAGGTCATCGGCGAGTCCGTGATCATCGGTCGCCGTACCTACCCCGTCAAGCAGGTCGGCCAGGTCCTCACCCGCCAGGACCGCCGTGACTTCAGTGCCGGCGAGGTCCTGCGCGCCATGACCCAGCTCGGCTTCACCTGTCGCGGAGGCCTTCCGCGAACCGCCGTGGCCACGCGCGTGCTCAACCCCCTCGAGCGGGCCTCCGCGATGCTCGGCACCCCCGTGACCGCCTGACCAGTGGGCCCGGCGCGCGCCGCCACCCGAACAGCGAAGAGGGCCCGACCGGCACGCGCCGCTCGGGCCCTTCCGCGTACCCACGGGAAAGCGCGATGGGTGGACTGCACTCCGGGCGGCTCCTGCCGGCCGAGGACGCGTGTGAAGACGGTGGGCAGGGCGTGGGGTGATCCGAGGGGTCGCAGGGTAGGCGAGTGGCTCCTGGGAAGCGGAAGTAGATGGGCATCGAGCGCAGGAACAACGTGACCTGACCGGCAATCCGCAGGGCCGGACGGTGGTATTGGCGCACGGGTTCGGCTGTGATCAGAACATGTGGCGGCTGACCGTACCCGCCGCGACGCGCTCCACCTGCGCGACGCGGTGTTCGTGGGGCACTCGGTCAGCGCGATGGTCGGTGTACTGGCAGCCGGGATGGCTCCGGAGCGGATCGGGGCGCTGGTGATGGTCGCCCCCTCCCCGCGGTACATCGACGACGACGGCTACCGGGGCGGGTTCAGCGCCGAGGACATCAACGAACTGCTGGACTCCCTGGAATCGAACTACCTGGGCTGGTCGGCCGCGATGGCACCGGTGATCATGGGGAACGCGGAGCGGCCCGAGCTCGGTGAGGAGCTGACCAACAGCTTCTGCGCCACCGACCCGGAGATGGCACGCGTCTTCGCCCACGTCGAACGCGGCCTTCGCCGGCTTGCGACCGGTCTGCTGGACGGCTTCGGCGACGGCCTCGACGACGACACCGCCCTCCTCGCCCTCGGCGTCCCCACGACGAAGAACCCGCAATGACACCGCTGACCGTCACCGCCCGGAACTCCCCGACCGGCCCCGTCCTGCAGATCATCGGTGAACTCGACTGCACCACCGCTCCCGACCTACGTGAGCTCCTCGCCACGCTCGCCCTCGAACCGGGCCAACTCCTCGTCCTGGACCTCACCCGCATGGAATTCTGCGACTCCAGCGGCATCAGCGCCCTGATCGCCGCCCGCAACCACGTACAGGCCGCCCAAGCCGACATCGCACTCGCCGCCGTACCCGTCCACACCCTGCGCGTCCTGCGCGTCATCGGCCTGGACCAGGTCTTCCGCCTCCTGCCCGGCACCGGCTCCTGACCGCCGGGACTCCGCGCGGAGAGACCCTGGATCGGCTACCCGACCGCGGTCTCGCGCCTATCCGCCGGTCCGACGGGGCAGGAGGGCCCGTACGATTTTCCCGCCTTCGGGCGTGGACGTGGCGATGGTGGCACGGGCGAGGTCGTTGACCATGTGCCAGCCGAAACCGCCGGTGCCGTCGACCAGGTCGGGGATCTGTAGTCGGTGTCCGGCCTTGCCTGCCCGGCCATCGTTCCCCGACCCACGACTGTTCAACCTGACGGAATCCGATTACCTCAGGGACACGCACTCAAAAATCTATCTCGGCTGGAGTAGACATTGGGCGGGGGCGTGGTTACGGTTTCTCTCGTAAGCCAGCGAGACAGCCCAGAGAGACAGCAGGGCCTGGTAGAGACGAACTGCCGGGCAGCAGTACCCGCAGTTGCAGTGCCTGGCCTTTCGGTCGGGTCAGCGGAAACAGAAGGCCGGCGCAGTCTCAGGGCCGGCAGATGGTGTAACCGTTCCTTCGGGGCCGTGGTGCCGTACGCACCAGGGCCCCTCCCCACGTTCTGACCCATTCCTCCATCTGTTTCGCAGTGAGGTGCGATGACAGCAGACGACTCGTTCAGCCGTCTCGACGACGACGGCTACCCCGCCTACACGATGGGCCGGGCCGCAGAGATGCTCGGTACCACCCAGGCCTTCCTCCGCGCCATTGGAGAGGCCCGCCTGATCACCCCGCTGCGTTCCGAGGGCGGCCACCGCCGCTACTCCCGCTCCCAGTTGCGCATTGCCGCCCGCGCTCGGGAACTCGTCGACCACGGCACTCCCATTGAGGCCGCCTGTCGGATCGTGATGCTGGAGATCCGACTTGAGGAAGCTCAGCGCGTCAACGCCGAGCACTCCCCCGCGTCCGAAGGGCGCCCGCGCACGGCGGCCTGAGGTGGACGTGCCCGCCGGTCGCGGCGGGCACTCCCGCCCGCCTGTGTCGGAGGTATGACGCACCTCGCTCCCTATGGTGACGGGCCGCTGGGGGCGTGTAGCGTCTGCGTCAGCTGTCGTGGTTCGGAAGTCCCCTCAGCCCACGCCTTGGTGTGGGCGTTTTGCTGTGCAGTGCCGCAGGAACCAGGACGATCACCTCCGCCTTCCGCATGGAGCGGGAGGCGTCCATCGACTGGAAGGCATGAGACATGGCTACGGGAACTGTGAAGTGGTTCAACGCTGAAAAGGGCTTCGGCTTCATCGCCCAGGACGGCGGCGGCCCGGACGTCTTCGCCCACTACTCCGCGATCAACTCCTCGGGCTTCCGCGAGCTCCAGGAGGGCCAGGTCGTCACGTTCGACGTCACCCAGGGCCAGAAGGGCCCCCAGGCCGAGAACATCAACCCGGCCTAACCCTCCCCCCACCCCGCCCGCGCGGCCGCCGCGACCGGCGCTCGCGGCTGTCCGTACAGCTCGCAGGAGCGCGAGCAGCGGACGTCTGCCATGTCGGCGGGATCCGAGGAGTACTGGATCAGGGCCGCGCAGCGTTCGCCGCGCGGCCCTGATCCGCGTCTGGAGCCGGACCGGCGGCGGCCCGTCCCGGGGGAGGGTCGCGGTGATCGCCTTGCCCGTACCGGCCCGAGCCCGGGCAATGGTGACGTCTTGGGCCAGACGTTGGATCATGCGCCAGCCGAAACCGCCGACAGCGAGCCGTGGATCACGCGAGTACCTGCGTTCGAACCGACGCGGCTGCGGCGTCATCAGGATGGGCGTCCCCCGCCAAGTGCAGCTGCCGCAGCGTGCTTTCCGTCTCGCGCCAGAGGTGCTCGGCAGAGACCAGACGCTGCCACAGCGGGTCGGGACAGCAGGGGACGGTGGCGCCGCGGGCCGCCCACTCCTCGGCCAGCCGGGCGTACAGGGGCGTGCTCTCGTCCGGGACCTCTCCACCGGCCTGCCCACCGGCGTGCGCCGGACTACGGGAAGGCAACCGGCGCAGCTGTTCCGGGAGACGGGCAGCGGCTCTGCGCTTACCGCTGCCGGCCTGAGCACCGCGGTCGAGATATACCCAATGATCATCCGTCACGTTCGTCAAAACGATTCTTCCACCCCGTTGGACACCGTTTCCGGTTGGCCGCAACAGCCCCTCCCCCTCATCCGCTCCCTGGAGCGACCGGGATCGGCACACGCTCGCCGCAGTGGCGCGGCGAACTCGGCGGCGCGCCCGGTGTCCAGGTCCAGCTCAGCAGTCTCCAGGAGCGGCCGTGTTCGATCCCGATTACCTCCTCACCAACCAAGAGCAAATCTATGTCGGCTGGAGTAGACATTGGTCGGTGACGTGGTTATGGTTTCTCTCGTAGCCCAGCGAGACAGCAGGGCCTGGCAGAGACGAACTGCCGGCAGTAGTACACGCGGTACCCGTAGTTGCAGTGCGCAGGACGGTGCGGTGGTGGAGTTCCGAAGCCAGGGTTGTTGCAGGACGGCGACGGGACTGACGACCGGACCGGGTGGCCCGCAGTGATCAGGGGCCACCACGAGCAGAACCCAGCAGTGAAGTGAGTGAAGCAGTACCTCGGTGAAGGCGTCGGCTGCGGGCGCGCGCATCGGGAAGTTCGGCAGTGGGGTGCTAAGCCAGAGCAGACGCAGGACGGGCGACGGGGCTGGCTGCCGAAACGTGGCGCTGGGGCAGGCCACGAGCAGTAAAAGCGGTTCGCAGTACAGCAGTAGGTCTCACCCTTGCAGTACCCGTAGTTGCAGTGCGCAGGACGGTGCGGTGGTGGAGTTTCGAAGCCAGGGCTGGTGCAGGACGGCGACGGGACTGACGACCGGACCGGGTGGCCCGCCGTGATCAGGGGCCACCACGAGCAGTACCGCAGTTGACGCGGTGGCAGTACCTGTAGGTGCAGTACCCAGCAGTGAAGGCAGTGAGCAGCACCTTGGTGGAGGCGTCGAATGCAGGCGCGGCCACCAGGAAGTTCGGCAGTGGGGTTCCAAGCCAGAGCAGACGCAGGACAGGCGACGGGGCTGGCTGCCGAAGCGGCGCCGGGTCAGGCCGCGAGCAGTACAAGCGAAGCAGTACAAGCGGTACGCGGTATCAGCAGTAAGCATCACCAGCAGTACGCAGTCCCCCGCTTGGTAAGTAGTTGATCACCGAGGGAAGAACGGAGGAGCTTGGCGCCATCAGGATCGCCCGGGCCGGCAGGTTGAAGCCCGGGTACCGCAGGACATCGTCAGTGAGGTGGTCTCCGGTCAAGCAACCGCGATCCCCGCACCCCCGACAGCCTTTCGGTCGGGTCAGCGGACACAGAAGGCCGGCGCAGTATCAGGGCCGGCAGATGGTGTAGTAGTTCCTTCGGGGCCCTGGTGCCATAGGCACCAGGGCCCCTCCACGCGTTCCAGAAACAGGTGCAATGACAGCAGACGACTCGTTCGGCCGTCTCGACGACGACGATTACCCCGCCTACACCATGGGCCGGGCTGCCGCGATGCTCGGCACCACCCAAGGTTTTCTCCGCGCCCTGGGCGAGGCCCGCCTCATCACCCCGCTCCGCTCGGCCGGTGGTCACCGCCGCTACTCCCGCTACCAGCTGCGCATCGCCGCCCGCGCCCGCGAACTCGTCGACCACGGCACCCCGATCGACTCCGCCTGCCGGATCATCATCCTGGAAGACCAGCTCGAAGAAGCCCAGCGCATCAACGCCGAGTACCGCCGAGCCGCCGACTCTTCGGCTCCACCGACCTCAGCCTGAGGTGATCGTCCCCGTCGGCATCGGCGGGCTCACGATCTTCTCGGCCCGCAGCCTTGACTCTGGACGGAGTGCTACTGGGGCGCCGAGGCTTCTGCGAGGTCCGCCCCGGCGTCAGCGCTGCGCGTGGCCGGGTGCGTACCGTGCCAGTCCAGGCACATGACCGTCGCGTCGTCCTGGAGGCGCCCGCCATGAGCGCGCAAGACCTCTGCGACCAGGGCGCGGGAGGCCTCACGTGGGTGGGGATCGCCTGTGCCCACGATCAGGGAGAGCAGGCGACATCCCCGGCGCGGCGCTCGAGCATGCCGTCGGTGAGCATCACGAGCCGGTCACCCGGCCGCAGATCCAGCCGCTGCACCGGGGAAGAGCCGGTGCTGAATCTCGGCCGCCAGGTTCAGGGGACGGGTACGGCGACCCCACTGGTGGACGTCGGTGAAGGACCGGTTGGCGATGACGATGTGGGCCCGGGCGTGTGCGGTCGCAGCGATCTGCCTCATCCCGTCGTCGTCGGGCGTAGCGCGCCCGCCCGGAATGCTCGGCGCAATCGGTTGCGCGGCAAGCAGGGGGGCATGTGGTCGGGCAGGCGCGAACCGGTGGTGCACCGAGCCACGACGCCCGGTCACCGAGGACGAGGAGACGGACTGTGAGCAGAGTGTGGATGTACGCGCAGGACAGCAGTTACACGTCCGGGCAGTCACTGGTGGGATTCACCGTGGAAGCCGCTGACGGTGTCATCGGGCACGTCGACCGGCAGCAGGATCAGCCGGGCATGCAGCACCTGGTGGTCGACACCGGCGTGTGGGTGTTCGGCAGGAGCGTCCTGATCCCGGCCGGCGCCGTCACCCGCATCGATACGGCGGCGCGGGTGGTGAGGGTCTCGGCCACGCAGGAAGAGATCAAGGCCGCGCCCCGGTTCACGACGGACAGCGAAACAGGCGACCACACCTACCTGTCCGCGGTCGGCGACTACTACGTCTCCCTCCGCCGCCCGCTCGCGCCCTGACCCGAAGCCGGTCGGCAACTCACCGGCCCCCACACGAATGGACGGGCATGCATCGACACGTCGTCGTGCTCAGTGGGCAGCGAGGGAGACGGCGATGTAGTGCGCGGTGAAAGCCGCCACGGTCAGGGCGTGGAACACCTCGTGGTAGCCGAACCAGCGGGGTGAGGGGTCGGGGCGCCGCAGGGCGTACACGACCGCGCCCGCGCTGTAGAGCAGCCCGCCGGTCACGACCAAGGTGAGTACGGCCGCGCCGCCGCTGTGCAGGAAGTCGGGCAGGTAACGCACCGGCGCCCAGCCCAGGGCCAGGTAGCAGGGCGTGTACAGCCAGCGGGGAGCGCCGATCCACAGGACCCGGAAGGCGATGCCGGCCAGAGCGCCCGTCCACACGATCCACAGGAGCACGGACCGCTGGTCAGGGGCGAGGAGGAGCACGGCGAGCGGGGTGCAGGTGCCGGCGATGATCAGGAAGATGTTGGCGTGGTCCAGGCGGCGCAGGACGGCCTCGCCGAGTGGCCCCCAGGTGCCGAGGTGGTAGACGGCGCTCGTCCCGAACAGCAGCCAGGCGGTGACGGCGTACACGGCGGCGGCCGCGGTGGCCTGCGGTGTTCCGGCCGTGCAGATGAGGACGATGCCTGCGGACAGCGACGCGGGGACCATGCCGGCGTGGAGCCAGCCCCGTAGCTTCGGCTTGATCGGTTCCACCAGATCGGCCGCCCGCTCGAACAGATCGGAAGCCGGCTGGGAGGCCTCACTTCCTCCATCCGTCGGTACGGAGACAGCACTGCCGACTTCGGCGTCGTCCCGGGACATGGCTTCCCGTCCTGACTCGGACTGTTGGGCATCACTGGCAACCATGAGTTCATGCTAGGAGCTGACCCGGAGCAGCATCACGTGAGGTGTGCCGCAGGACGCCGACGCGGCATCGCCGGCCGCAGCTGGTTCAGCCGCTTCACGGTCCGACCCTCTCAGTCTTCCGCCAACTGGGGCCGTGGAACTCGTGTAATTCGGCGGGCCAGGGGAACGATCTGGGCTTCCGCACGAGCCTCTCCGCTCTCCGACGTCCAAGGACCGCCGATGCTTCCCGAGTTCCGCTCCCACGCGTCCGCCCCCCTGTCCCATCAGCTGGAACAGCGGCTGGGGCTGGACCCACGTCTCGAAGCCGGCCGCATCGACGTAGAGCGCGTCGGGAACATCGCAGTCGTCGCATCGGCCCACTCCGACGGATACGTGGCCACCGCTCACCTCCTCGGTCTGCTGGCCGCGCTCCCCGCCCCCACCGCGTCCGGAGAGAACTTCTGGTCGGAACTGTGGAGGTCCTCGGGCTCCCTCTACCTGCTGCCCGCCAACATCAAGGCCTGCGTGCTGAGTTCGCTGGCCGGCGAAGGCACCGGTCTGGCCGGGCAGATCCTCTCGGCCTTCAACGAGATGACCCCGCCCCAGCGCATCGCAGCCGGGGAGGTCATCGGCCAGGCCCTCGCCGAGTCCGACCACCTCCCCGACCTCAAAACGCAGGTCATCGGAGAGCTGTGGCTCCGCGACCTCGAACTCACCGCCTGGCGCGTCCTGCACGCGGACCACAAATCAGCCGATCCGGCGAAGCGGGAGGCCTTCTTCGACGCATGGACGAGCGTCTGATCCGCAAGATCACCCGTACCGTTCGGCCCCGACGGGGCCCACGGAACCAGTGAGGGGAGGAGTCCTGACGCCTCCCTCCCCTCATCCAGCGACCGTCAGGCGCCCCTCGCCCCTCGCCCCTCGCCGCCCGCCGCACGACTCCCTTGTCGCGGGCCGCTCGCACCCGGGCGTCGATGCCCCCGGCGACCTCCTGCTGACGTTCGTCGTCGGAGTGCTGGTAGGTCATCGCGGCCTTCTCCGAGGACTGGCCGGCGCGGACCATCGTGTCCTTGGGGGTCGCGACGGACTGGGTGGAGAGGGTGCGGCCGGTGGGGCCGCAGGTCGTAGAAGCGGAAGCCCTTCGGCAGTCCTTGCAGTTACGCGCCATGGATTCCCAAGCTTATGGCGCGGGTTCGATTTCCGTCATCCGCTCTTCCAAGAAGGCCAGGTCAGCGACCTGGCTTCTTCGTTGTCCCGCCCTTTCGGCTCTCGCCACGCGATCGGCGGGTCGCAGCCGGCGGACGCACTTGCTCCCGAAACGCTGTGCTCGGAGGGAATCAATATCTGTTGCCGCGGTCAGAGAGTTTTATGGACCCTGCGGAGAGGGTTTTCCCGCACCGCACATGATGGCGATATTCAACGCACCCAAACCCCCGCAGCGTGCTACTGTCGATCTCGGTTGCAGTTTTGGTACCCAAAAACTTCAAGCGCCCCGGTCGGCCCCCGCGCCCCAATCGAGCGCTTCATATTTCCGGATCTTTCCGGCGGGACATCATCGCGGCGACACGGTATCCGTACAGTGCGGATTCTGCGTACTGCCCCCCAAGGAGATTCGACATGGCATCTGGCACCGTGAAGTGGTTCAACGCGGCAAAGGGTTTCGGATTCATCGAGCAGGACGGTAGCGGGGACGACGTCTTCGCCCACTTCTCGAACATCGCCGCCCAGGGCTTCCGCGAGCTGCAGGAGGGCCAGAAGGTCACCTTCGACATCGCGCAGAGCCAGAAGGGCCAAACGGCCGAGAACATCGTTCCCGCCTGACGCTGACGCGCCTTTCGCAGCTGGGGCCCGCATCCCTCGGGGTGCGGGCCCCAGCTGCACATATTTTCCCCGCAGTGATGTCACCTGCGGGACCTGCGGGACGCCGCATTCAGGGTCACATCCTCCTCGGATCTCCACCCTCGACTTTTTCTGTTCCGCGTCCACCTGACGCCTCCCCATCTCAGTGCCTGCGACCGCACGGAGTCCCTGTCGGCCGGAGTCGCTTTCGCATTCATTCGGTCCGTTCTTGTGATTCCCTGCGCTGCGATCCGCCGCGGGAATTCCTTGTTACGTGCCGCATCAAGGAAGGTTCTCAATGAACCGCACACGTACGAACGACCGCTCCTCTCGCACCCGCAGCGCACCGGCGGCCCCGCTTTCGGCACTGCCACCGGTTCGGAGCGGGGCCCTGAACCGGATCACCGGCGCCCGCACCCCCTCCGGCATCCCCGTGGTCATCACCGCACCCGTCGTCGAACGCGCCAAGCGCAGCGCGGCCTCCCGGGGAAGGCGCCGGCCCGCTTCGACCGTCCGGCGCGTGAGCGTGCGGCAGTCCTCCTTCGATGCGGCGGCCTGAGAAGCACGTGATCAGGAAACTGACCCATCTCTGCAGGAGGTACGTTGTGACGCTGGTCCAGATGCAGCCCCGCTCGACGAACGCCAACCCCGTGCACCGGACGGTGGACGACGCGATGGAGGCGGCCGGTCCGCAGGTCTGTGACGACATGACGGTCGAGGTGGCCATGGCCGTCATGGCCAGTGCCCGCGCGGGTCATCTGGTCGTCTGCGACGAGGACGGCCTGTGCACCGGGCTGATCACCCGGGCCAGGCTCGCCGGCGTCCGCGACGGCGCGGCGTACACGGACCGGGTCCGTCTCCGCGACGTCCTCGGCGACCGCGGACCGTTCACCTCGCCCACGACCGCGATGGCCGAAGCCGAGCACGCGATGCGCTACCGCCGGCTCGATGCCCTACCGGTCGTCGACGAGCAGGGCAGCGCTCTGGGCGTCCTCGCGCTTGCCCGCTGAACCGCCTCACCACGGCACGACCCACTCGGCAGGACCGCCGTGACCCCAGCGCCGAAAGTGGTCCGGGCCATGACCCTGCTCGGGTTCACCTGCCGCGGCCCCGGGCAGCCGTGCCCAGGTCTGTCCTCAGCCCGCTCCAGCAGGCTTCCGCGATGCTCGGCATCCGGGTGACCGTCCGACCGACAGGACCCGCGCAAGCAAGCCGGCACCCGAACGCTGAAGAGGGCTCGACCGACACATGCCGGTCGGGCCCTCCCGCGTACCCGGGGTTTCCCGCGCGCTGTCGGGTCAGTGGTCGGAGTAGCTGAAGTCGCCCATGGTCCAGGCGCTGACATCCGCGATCGAGACGCGGTACATCCCGCCCGTCTCCGGGATCCCCACCGTGCCCTGAAGGATGCGGGCCACATGGAAGTGCAGATGAGTGGGCGGCCCCTCGTGGGGTGCCGCGGCGGTGAAGATGGCGGCGAACTCGCCCAAGCGGGCGGAATCCGTCAGGACCTCCGACACCCGCTGCCTCCACACGGGTTCGGGTGCCAGCCGACCGGTGATGACAGCGCCACCGGTGACCACGGTCAGGGACATCTGATTGCTCTGCCCGGACTCCACCAGGGCGGCGACGTCAACGAGCAGCTCGTCAGGCTTCGACATGGGAGCCGATTTTATGCACTGGTCGTCCCGACCGCTCGACCGGGAGCACTACCGAGCGAGAAGAGCACTCACCGTCTACCCGCCGAAGGGCCGACGGGTGGCAGCGGTCGCCCGGGCCCTGTGCCCGCATCCCCTGACCGGCTGTGCGGGCCGCTCCGCGCATCTGAGCCGACCGTGCAGGTCTAGCTCTCCCCGGAGGGCGCGAAAATCTATGACGGCCGGAGTAGACATTGCGCGGTGGCGTGGTTATGGTTCTTCTCGTAGCCCAGAGAGACAGCAGGGCCCGGCAGAGACGAACTGCCGGGCAGAAGTACCCGCAGTTGCAGTGCGCATGACGGTGCGGTGGTGGAGTTCCGAAGCCAGGGTTGTTGCAGGACGGCGACGGGGCTGACGACCGGACCGGGTGGCCCGCAGTCATCAGGGGCCGCCGAGAGCAGTACAGCAGTCCGCACAGTCGCAGTACTCGTCAGTGCGGTGCGCAGTAGTAGGTGAGCAGCACCTCGGTGAAGGCGTCGACTGCGGGCGCGCGCACCGGGAAGTTCGGCAGTGGGGTTCCAAGCCAGAGCAGATGCAGGACGGGCGACGGGGCTGGCTGCCGAAGAGTGGCGCCGGGTCGGGCCACCAGCAGTACGCAGTACCAGCAGTACCAGCAGTAAGTAGTTGATCACAGAGGGAAGAACGGAGGAGCAGAGCGCCATCAGGATCGCCCGGGCGGAGCCTTGAGCCCGGGTACCGCAGGACATCGATAGTGAGGTGGTCTCCGGTCGAGCAACCGCGATCCCCGCGCTCCCGACAGCATCTCGGTCGGGTAGGCGGAAACACAGGGTCGGCGCAGTATCAGGGCCGACAGATGGTGTAGTAGTTCCTTCGGGGCCCTGGTGCCATACGGCACCAGGGCCCCTCCGCGCGTTCCCCGAGAGAGGTTCAATGACAGCAGACGACTCGTTCGGTCGTCTCGACGACGACGATTACCCCGCCTACACCATGGGCCGGGCCGCAGACATGCTCGGCACCACCCAGGGCTTCCTCCGCGCCATCGGAGAGGCCCGCCTGATCACCCCGCTCCGCTCAGAGGGCGGCCACCGCCGCTACTCCCGCTACCAGCTGCGCATCGCGGCGCGTGCCCGGGAACTCGTCGACCAGGGCACCCCCATCGAGGCGGCCTGCCGGATCGTCATCCTGGAGGACCAGCTCGAAGACGCGCAGCGCATCAACGCCGAATACCGCCGCGCCGCCGCAGCGTCCGACCCGTCGTCCCCGACCTAGACCCCGGCCTGAGGCGCGGGCGCCCGTCGACCTCGACGGGCCGCGCCCCGGGGGCGTTCGCGGCGGCGCTCGGGCTTCCGTCGTGCCGACGGCATTTCGCTCCGCGAGGTCCAGGCCGTCGGTCCCCGGGCCGGCCGGGGCCGGGGTCCGGTCCTCACGTTCCTCCGCACACAGGATGTGGACAGTGGAGCCCCGCGCCCGGCGATCGGGGACGAGCCGACCGCCACGCCCGCCCCTGCGGGTACGCGAGATCGCCTGACTGGCGGTACGACTCCGCGTCGGCGATCGGATTCCTGTGGGCAGGTGTTCGGTGCTCCCCCGTGTGAGTGAGTCGCGCCCTGACCATTCGGGTGGAACGTCGGATCATCGATCATGTGAGTCGGATTATTTTCATTCCGATTTCCCCCACGGAATGTGCTTGTATTAATCCCCCCTCCGCACCTCACTCATCATTGGTGCGTGAAATTTCCTGCGTAATATGCGGCAGCGACACACCAGGGCCTCCGAGCGAACGGAAGCGCCCGGTACGCCACGCCCCCACAGGAAATGGCCTCTTGATGAAGCTGAAAATCCAAGCGGCTCAGCGCCGCACTCTGTCCGGCTGGGTGTCCTCGGCCGTCGCCGTAACGGTTGCCGCTGTAATGGTCGCCGGATTGCCGACGCAGGCCATGGCCATCGCGACTCCCGTACCGCTGGGCACCACCGCCAGCTACTCCGTTCTGGCCGGTCAGGGAGTCACGAACACCGGCAACTCGGTGCTCGACCACGACCTCGGGACGCACCCGAACCCGGCCATCACCGGATTCCCGCCCGGACTGGTGCTCGGCGCGGTGCTCCCCGCGACTGCTGCGGCCCTTCAGGCCAAGAGCGATCTGATCGTGGCGTACAACAACGCGGCCGGCCAGTTGGGCGGACAGGCACCGGACTTCCCGCTCGCGGCGGGAATCGGCGGGGGTCAGGAGCTGCTTCCCGGCGTGCACAGGGCCACATCGGGAGTCGGACTCACGGGCGACCTGGTCCTGAACGCCGGGGGGAACCCCAACTCGGTCTGGGTGTTCCAGATTCCGGAAGCCCTGACCACGGCGTCCAGCAGCCGGATCCTCCTCACGAACGGCGCTTCGCCGTGCAACGTGTTCTGGCAGATCGGAAGTTCGGCGACCCTCGGCACCACATCCACTTTCGTGGGCACCATCATGGCCCTGACCTCCATCTTCGTGAACCAGGGGGCGAACATCGAGGGCCGGGCACTGGCCCGTAACGGCGAAGTGACCCTCAACAACAACAGGATCTTCCTCGGCGGGTGCGCCACCGGCGGTACGACGACCGGTACGACCACCGGCACCACCACGGGCACCACCACCGGAACGACCACGGGCACGACCACCGGCACCACCACCACCGGTACGACCACCGGTACGACCACCGGCACGCCGACCGCCGGCACGACGACCGGCACCACCGTGGGTCTGATCGGTGGCGGCCTCCTGGGCGGACCGATCGTCGACCTCGTGTCCGGCGGCACCTCGGGGAACATCGCCGGCAACACGGCCGGGAACACCGCGGGCAACACGGCCGGGAACACGACCGGCGGGAACGTCACCGGCGGGAACGTCGGCGGGCCCGGCGGACCGGGCCACGGCGGACCGGGCCACGGGCACGAGGGGAGGCCCGGTAAGCCGGACCACGGCCACGGCCA